>QHXA01000392.1 GCA_003222755.1 Acidobacteriota bacterium | reverse complement strand
ATGGTCAGCGGTTGGCTTGCTGCCGTCACGAGAGTCGGCACAATGGATGGCGATCCCGGCGTGAGCTGCTGCACCTTCGCTAATCCAAAATCGAGGAGCTTCACTCCTGATTTGGTGAGCATGATATTGCCGGGTTTCAGATCCCGGTGCGTCACGCCATGGCGGTGTGCTTTATCCAGCGCATCCGCGATTTGGATTCCGTAGGTGAGAAGTTGATCGAACGGAATGGGACCTCTTGCAAGCCGATCCGCCAGCGTCTCGCCTTCGAGATATTCCATGCCGATGAAATCGATTCCATCGTGGTGGCCTACGTCGTGAACAACACAGATGTGCGGATGATTTAACGAGGCAATCGCCTGTGCTTCGCGTTCAAATCGCTGCTTGAGATCGGCTCGTTCCGCAATATGCGCAGGCAGAACTTTAACCGCGACTGCTCGGTTCAGCCGCGGGTCGCGCGCTTTGTAGACCTCGCCCATTCCACCGGCGCCCACGGGCGCGATAATCTCGTAGTGGCTGAGCACGGTTCCGTTTTCAAGCGGCATAGCGCGGGAATTATACGTCAGCTGGATATCCCGGCGGTTTATGAGCGAGCAATTTTCTATAGCAATAGCGCTATTCCGTAAATTGCTAATCGCAGATAGATGTTACAAATTGGCGATGGCCGATCGGTGATGGCTGATTCACCTACATGCTCCGATACGTTTTAGCATTTCGTCCGCGTGGGTGCCGTGCCAGTACACCCGATTGCACGATGGACACGTGGCGAATCGATCTTGAGTCAGATATACGAAGGGTGGGACTCGTTCGAAGACGGCTTCTTTATCGACGTCCTCCAGGAGCGTGTTGCACTCGAGGCAGCGGGAGAACACGTTGAACTGTTTGAGATCAAATGTGTGGAGCACCTGTTGAATCTGTTCTTTGTAGTCACCGCTCTTAATCAGCAGGCACTGGCCACTGCGGCAGCGGGCCACAAGGCCGGTATCGCGCGTGAGGATGATCCGGTTCTCGGAGTTAGCGAGGCGGACAATTTCATCATCATGAAGAACGTTTGAGTACGCGACATCGAAACCCAGCACACGCAGCCAGCGCGCCAGCTTGCCGACCATAACATCAGCTATGAACTTGATCTCTGCCATGCCTGCCTGAAATTATGTCCGATATGAAGAACTCGGCTGAAGTCGTAGTCATTGGCGGCGGCGTTATCGGACTGAGTATCGCGTATCACTTGGCCGCGCGTGGAGTGAAGGACATTGTCGTTCTTGAAAAGGAGAGCATGGTCGGAATGGGCTCCACCGGTCGGTGTGCCGGCGGTTTCAGGCATCAATTTTCGGCTGAAGCGAACATCAGGTTATCCCTTCTGAGCGTGAGCAAGCTCGAGCGGTTCGCGGAGGAGATGGATCAGCCGATCGATTTCCACCAGGATGGTTATCTGTTTCTGCTGCGGGAACCGCAGGATGTGCAGCTGTTTCGGAAAAACATTGCGCTCCAGCAGCGGTTCGGGATTCCAGTGCAGCTGATCGAGCCGGCGGATATTGCTCGTATATTGCCGAACGTGCAATTGACAGTGGATGACGTCCTTGCCGCGACCTACTGCGGAAAGGACGGGGTTTCCGATCCAGCGGGTGTCACAGAAGGTTATCGGAAAAACGCAAAGCGGTTAGGCGTGACGATTCGCACGGAGCAAGAAGTCACCGTCATTGATGTGGCACATGGTCGCGTCACCGCCGTTCGAACGAAGACGGATAGCATTTCCACTCGCGTGGTCGTGAACGCGGCCGGGCCGCATGCCGGTGCAGTGGGAAAGATGGCAGGCATCGAAGTTCCCGTTGTTCCTCTTCGCCGCTGCATTTGGACAACAAGACCATTTCCACTGGCGCCACCGCGGTGGACGCTCGTCATCGATTTCAGTTCGGGGTTCTATTTTCACCGGGAGAGCGGAGGAGTGCTTTTCGGCATGGCGAATAGGGAAGAGCCGCCGACGTTTGAGCTGAGCGTCGATTGGAAATTCTTCGAGACGGTTATGGAGGTCGCGATTCATCGTTTCCCGCCGCTTGCGGATGCAGCAATCAAGAATGCTTGGGCCGGCAGCTATGAGACATCGCCGGACGCGCTTCCTATTTTAGGCAAGGTCTCGGAGTTGGATGGCTTCATCTTGGCGAACGGATTCAGCGGACATGGATTCCAGCATGCGCCGGCCGTGGGGCAGCTCATTGCTGAGGAGATCGTCGATGGAAGGGCACACACGATGGATATCGCGCCGTTCTCGATTGAGAGATTTCGGGAAGGGAAGGCAGAGGTAGAAACCAACGTGGTGTAGATATACTCGACAAATCGCGCACTCATGCCAGGGAATTTGAAATTGGACGAATCCTGCATCTCAAATCCGAAATCCGAAATCGCAAATTGAATTCCCTGAGCATCCGGATTCGGCGCCTATTGGCGGTCTGACCAGTCCAATTAGAGATTTCGGATTTCGGATTTGAGATGCAGGATTCGTCCAATTTCAAATTCCCTCTAAGCCGAGTGCGCGATTCGTCAAGTATATTGGTGCCCTCACGAGGAGCGGATTACGCCTACTCCACCCTTTCGTCAATTCGTTCACAGCTTCACAGACTGCCCCTACAGCTTCTACATTCGCCGGGGAACTTCCATGCCCATCAAGTCGAGGGCCTTCGTCAGGGCCTCGCGCACCAGATCGACAACGAGAATGTAGAACAAGCGCCGGGCGGGATCTTCTTCGGAGACGATCCTATACCGGTGATAGAAGAGGTTGAAACGCTGCGCTAGCGTGAAGGCGTATTTCGCGAGAGAGGCTGGTTCGAGCGTGATGATCACCTGATTTCCGATCTCGTCGAGCCGCAGGGCCGTATACAGGAGTTCCCAGATATCGGCTGCTTCATTTAAGAAGACTGCCAGCTTCGGATCGTTCAGCATCTGATGAACGCGAGAGAAGTCGAATGCAGGGTCCAGTTCCCGGACCTTATGAATGATGTTGTTGCCTCGGACGGCGGCGTATTGAATGTAGGGCCCGGTCTCGCCGTCGAAGTTCAAGGCTTCCTTAAAATCGAATGCGATGATTGCGGTACGCGTGAACTTCAAGAGGAAATATCTCAATGCGCCGACCGCAATCTGCCGCGCAATAGTCTCGGTCTCGGTAGGCGTCAAGCCGCGATTGCGTTTGAAGACTTCGTTCTGGGCCTCGGCTTCTAGCCTGTCCAGCAGGTCATCCGCTTTGACGCCTTGGCCCTTCCGCCCCGAGACTTCGATGTGTGACCGCTTGCGATCTTCCTCCGAGATCTCGATGCCGAGTTGTTCGGCACACGAAGGCGTCAACGACACAACTTCATACGAAAAATGAATCGACCGCTGTGCCTGTTCTACGTAACCCAGGCTA
>QHXA01000391.1 GCA_003222755.1 Acidobacteriota bacterium | reverse complement strand
ACGAAATGCGCACCCCGGCAGGGACCCCGGCAGGGGTGCGAGGATTCCTCGACACCCTTTCAGGGTGCGGATGTCGTTGGTTTTCAGACAACCGGGGGTTGCGCTCGCTCCCGCTCGCTTAACCCCCGGCTAATTTCCTGGCACGCCTCCGGCGTGCGGCGATCTCTTAAATGCTAGACTGTCGGCGCTCACAGGACACCGCTACAGGTAAGAAGCAGCGGATATGAAACCCGTCATTGTCGCCTCTGAATCCAGGCGGTACCTCGAACGGCATCCGTGCGCTTAGAGCGTGGCTGGACGCCACGACGGTGGACGAGACCCAGGCGATCGCGATGATCCACGCGAGAATTCACATCGGTCACGTTCCACCCATCGGCATCCGCATTTGCAGAGCAAAATAGCGCACCATGAGTTATTTCGTCGGCGGATTTTTTTGATCGCTCTGGCCACGCATGTGCATGTCGCCCATCATCTTCATCATGCTCATGCACATATTCATGTGGTTCTTCATTTCGCCCAGAGGCTTCTCGACCGCATCAAGGGCTGCCCTCATTTTCGCCGGATCATTCGATTGCTTCGCATCGGCTACGGTTTTCATCAATGCGTCGACGGATTTTGCCGTGGATTCGCAGTGTTGGCGGCATTGTTCCATCATTTTGTCCATCGACATCATGGATGCGCCCGGCTGCGGGTTGACCTGCTTCTCTGCGGAGCGCGGTTGCTGGCCAGCTACATACAGCGACAACATTACGGCCAGCGCGAGACTCAGAGTCGCAGGGAATACGAATTTCTTCATGTGTTTCGTTCCTGTAATTAGGTTCTCAAGAAGTTCGACGAACTGATAGCTGCTTTTGTTCGAGCGAAGCCGGCATAACCGCGCGAAGACCCGTTAAAAATACGCCACTAAACCAATCCCGGCGGTGAACTGATGGTTGCGCGATAGGAGCGACCCTCTTTTACCGAAGAATGGGTGATTACTAAGATCGTAGCGAACTTCAGGACGAAACAACAAATGCGCGAAGTCGTCTTTACCTCCTAATTTGGTATCCGCCGTGAATGTGAAGCCCCAGAGGTGGCCAGCCACACCCGTGGTAAACCCGTCTCGATCGTTGTAGTACTCCACGCGAGCGGTCGGAAAGAATCGATCCATGACATTGGGGCGAAGGTAAAACGTCAGTCCTTCCCACTCCGCATCACGGCCGGCTCCCAGAGCATTCTTATCCTTCGCAACGTCGATGTTGACCATTGTTTGCACTTTCGATGATGGCGACACAATGATTTGGAAATCGCCCAAATGCCGCCAGTCGCCGTTGTTGTTGGGCCGTTCAGGGCCACCGAGGTAATTCGCATACAAATTGAACTTGCTGCTAGGGGTCGCACCGACACTGAAGCCGTATGTTTTGCCGCTGTTGTTGTCCGACGTCACATTCCAGCCATTCAGTACGTACACTTCCGTATAGATCTTGGGATTGAACGCATAATTCATCCGTATGCCGGTGTCCTGAAACGGAATGGCATACGTGTAGAAAAAGCTGTGGGAGAAGTTGCGATTCTTGATGCTTTCGATCGTCTCTCCACCGATATGCGTTACGAATTTTCCGAAATCGAATCGCATCCCTTGACCGACCGGAGCCATGTAGCTGAGGGAGGCATGCTGGAAGGTCTTATCAAACGCGCTGACGCTCGTGGGATTGCCGAACTTAATCGTATCCACGATGATGTCCTGCGTGTCTCCGGATGCCAAATCAACTTTGAAGCCGACCCCGCCCCGACTAGGAACCTTTTCCAATTCTATTTCCGCGAGATTCATCGAAAGGCTGTTGCTATGGACATCGAACGTACGGCCTTCGATCGTAAGATCGCGGGACTGAATGGCAGACGACGCTTGATTTGCGTTCGCGACATCCCGGCGAAGGTGATTGAAATTCACGACGTAATATCCTTCGACCCAACCGCGAAACTTGATGCCCTTCAGCGCATCGACTTTTGTGATTTCCCCGAGATCCTTCGTCGTGCTGTCCGTGTAGATGCCATTCACCTCTTGAGCCGAAGCCACGACACTGAAGGCAGTGATCCATATTGTGACGATAAACGAAAATGGAAAGCGTTTTGTGTACGTCATTGTGTGTTTTGCTCCTGTGTGATTAAAGCAAGACAGCTCGTCACGCAAAGCGCTACAGGCTCTTCGCGTGAAGTTCGTCTTGCGGGTCAAACGCTTCGAGTCAAGGGAGCGAAATCTCTTTGTTTCTTCGTCCCTCCGTCGCTGTCCAAACACCTTGCTTGGCGCAAAAAAAAACGCCCAGCGGCACCAACATCGGTGCGAAACTGGACGTCGTCGTCTTTAGAGCTCACCGTACAACTCTGTACGGTGAGTTTCCTTTAACTCAGCGCGTAAGGTATGTCAACAGCTATTTCAACAGTTCACCTCTGTGCTTTTTGCGCGTAATAACCACTGCGAGTATGGACAACATAGTTCGCTTTCGATTGGCCTACCACGACTTTAAGTTTTCGCCACCGGCCGTCACGGTTCTGATTGGCGGGGTAATAACCAATCGTGTAGTGTTCACTGACTTCTTGCGCAATTTTGTCCATTACCTCGCGGCACTTTGTGGGATCTGGCGGAAAGTGCGCGTAAGCACCTGTGACCTCAGCGAGCTTCTTCAATTCTTGCCTTGCTTGGCTACTGGAGCGGGCTTCCGTTGGATTGTTCAACATGAGACCGTACATACCAACCGTGTAGATGAGCACGTCGCTTTCTCGTACCCGATCGACGAGCCTGCTGAACCTAATCCGACTCCTGTTGTCCCCGCCATCACTGACGACCACTAGCACTTTCTTTCGATGCTTCCCTCGTTTTATGTAATCGAGCGCAGAATCCACAGCGTCATAAAGAGCGGTACCCCCCTCAGCGTGCAAACCGAAAATTGAATTCGTAAGCCGGCGGCGATCTGACGTGAGTTCCGAGGCAATTTCCGTTCTATTGTTGAACGTCATGATGAACATCTCATCTTCGTTTGTGCCTTGGTCGATCACGTTCACTGCTGATTCGTAGACATCTTTCATCATGGCTTTCATGCTGGAGCTTCGGTCGAGAATAAGTCCCCAAGTAACAGGTGATTCCTCGCTACTGAAGGACGCGATCGGCTGCTCAAGCTTGTCCTCATATACTCGGAAGTCCTTTTGCTCGAGATCACGTACAAGCTGACCATGCTTGTCGTGAACGCTGACATCAAGCAAGACGAGATCGACGGGGATCTTTAAGGTGGAACCTTCTTGCAGGACTCTCCTGGGCTGCGAGAATACCGGCACAATCAAGACAACCAGAAAAGCTGCGAGCGAGCCGAATAGCTTGATAACACTCATGCTCGTTTTACCTCTCGATACCCATCCGGTTCAACACAGCCGGCACGTACTGAATCGTCTCGGCTGGAATTAATCTTCTGTTGGCCAGTTGTCTGGCTGATCTCGTCGCTATCACGTTTCAATGTCAGAGATCCTGACTTGGCTAGAGTATTTGTACCAAAGGAGGAAATCAGAGTGAGCCGCGAAGTCCCCTCCTTGGCGAAGGAGGGGACTTTTCGCTTCACAACGGCGCACTGAATTCCTCGACCTTTGGAGGAATAACGTCCAGACAATCGTCTCTCTTATTGCGTCGACAAATCGAATTCCGTTTCCCGCCAGAAAACCATGACCATGATTTTCCAGGGGCCCACCATGGACGGATCCGCCTTGACGTTGTACCCCGTGGGAGTGGTGGACGGGCTCGCGTCTGTGTTCGCCAATATGGGACCCGCGCATTTCTCTCCTTTCTTCAATTCGACGGTGGCTTCGGTGCCGGAGTTCCGGGGCCGTATTGAGGTGCGTAGCGGGCTTCGATTTCACGGCGGATCTCCTGAACTGGCACACCTTTCGCAGTGGCTTCCATCGCGGCACGCGCGATGTCGAGGCAGATACCTCAGGTGAATCCCATGTGATCCCACTCGGCGATACCTGAT
>QHXA01000390.1:6893-12135 GCA_003222755.1 Acidobacteriota bacterium | reverse complement strand
CGCGTAATCATCTGATAGTTGAAATAAGCGACTCGGTCGCGGCCCTGGTTCTTAGCGACATACAGCGCTTGATCGGCGATCCGGATGAGGTCTTCCTTATTGACGGCGTTGACGGGATAGTTGGAAATTCCGATCGAAGCGGTGACACTGCCGATCCCGGGGAACTGCGTGGCAGCAATTCTCTCGCGAACACGCTCTGCCATTTGGATCGCTCCGTTCAATGGTGTCTCAGGCAGGATCGCGGTGAACTCCTCCCCTCCATAGCGAGCAGCAAAATCGCTCTCGCGGCACGTGCTGCGAATGGTTTCGGCAATCGTTCGAATCACCATGTCACCGCTCGGATGTCCAAATCGATCATTGACCTCCTTCAGAAAATCCAAGTCAATGATCAGCAAAGACAGACTTCGATTGTGCCGCTGGGCGCGCCCCAGCTCCAAAGACAGCGTCGCCTGAAAGAATCGATGATTCGGCAGGCCGGTTAAAAAGTCGGTGCGCGCTCGCTCTTCGACCTCTTCAAATAACTGCGCATTCCGCAGCGCATTGGCTGCAGTGCTGGCCATCACCTCGAAAAATCTGGCGTTCGCCTCGGTCATCATCGGACCTAGCTTGGCGGAACGGACTTCGATCAATCCGACGACCGATTCATTTGCCACCATTGGGATGGCAATAATGCCCACAGGCTTAGCATCCGGAATGAACAGAAGCTGACGAGACGTGTACGCCTCCTCGAGTTCAGGATATCGCTGGAGGTCGATTGCGATATTCCGCTCCTGAGGATTCGAAGCCTTCATCATCATCCGCGGGGCGCCCGTCTTCGAATCGATTCGAAAAATCGAACAGTCTTCAGCGTCGAGCACTTCACGTAACCGGGACACGATCGAATACAACACGTCTTCGGTGTTCAGGGATGACGAGAGAGCGCGCGTCATTTCGACCATCACTCCAGCCACCCGATTCTGTTCGATGATGGCGCTCGACAACTTTTCATCATGCATAAGCTGTTCCGACAAAAACACATAGAAAATCGACACCACAAAGAACAATGCCAACGCGAGAAACTGCTCGATGTTGACGTCCAACTCAAATCGGAAGAGGCGGAAATAGCTGAAGGCCCCGTACAACATGCTCACGGCGAGCAATGCAAACAGCACCGGCCGCAGGTCGCGCCAGAGGACCGCTAGAAGGAGAATTAGTATGAATGCAATGTAGAGGTAATTTTGCGAGACTCGCAGTAAGTACAATGTCACGGAAATGAAAACAACGTCGAGAACCGCAACAACACGCTGTATTTTGTTCTGGATAAATCGATGTCGCGGAAGGATGCTGAGCACGACGTTGCTCAACGCAAACGCAATAGCGGCGCCGCTCACAATGGGAAACACGGGAGTCGCGATGTACCCGAACAGGGTAAGATAGGAGGCCAGAATCACCACCAGCCATCGCAGGGACAGAACAGCTTGGCGGTGGTCAATTTGTGGCCGGTCTTTCGGCTTGAAATCGAAGCGCGGCATGCCTAAAGTGTGGCGATTTTACAGGAGATGTCCGTGAAATTCATGAATTATTCTCGAAAAAATGCGCCAAATGTGGTTCGTCTCGGGTGCATCTTCGATGGCACCTGTTTTGATATCACGAAGGCGATCGGTGATGACCTGCTCGAATTTCCTCGCGTCGCATTTACGATTGAGGAAGTCCTCCACGTCAAAGACGGGCTCGCGCTCCTGGAGGAACAGCTCGGGCAGTTGAAGCGATCGTCGAGTGGCATTCAGACTTTTTTGTTTCAAGCTTCGGATGTCCGCCTGCATGCGCCGATCACTCGTCCGCAAAAGCTCATCGGCGTCGGCCTGAACTATAAGGATCATGTCGAGGAGATCAAAGCTGAAACGCCGAAACAGCCGCTGCTTTTTGGAATGTACGCGAACGCCATTACCGGCCCTGAAGAAGCTATCATCGTGCCGCCGGTGAGCCGGCAAGTGGATTACGAGGCCGAACTGGGCGTGGTTATCGGCCGTCGCGCGCGGCAGGTTCATGTCGAAGCGGCCCTCGAGTATGTCGCTGGATATACCATCATCAATGATGTTTCGGCACGCGATCTTCAATTTTCGGATGGCCAGTGGTTGCGCGCGAAGTCCTTCGACACCTTCGCTCCGATTGGGCCGTACCTCGTCACGCGCAACACATTACGCGATGGTGATGGGCTCGACATCGAGCTGCGTCTAAATGGGAAGACCATGCAGAAGTCCAATACCAGGAATCTGATTTTCAAAGTACCCGATCTCGTGTCCTACATTTCAAAAATGATGACACTTGAAGTCGGCGACGTGATTGCGACGGGAACGCAAACCCGCAGGTTTTCATGAAGCCCGGAGATATTGTCGAGATCGAGATCGAAGGAATCGGGCAACTCAGAAACCGAGTCGCTGACTTTGACTAAGCACCTGCTCGATCGCCTCGACCAGTTCAGCGGTCCGGAACGGTTTCCGTATGCATCGAACCCCCGTCTGCATCAACGAATGCTTCGTCTCGTCGACTGGAACATCCCCCGTTACAAATAACACGCGATCTCGTAATTCCGGAGCTACAGACTCCACCCAACGGTATAACCGCTCCCCCGTCAGATCCGGCATCCGCTGATCGCAGATAAGCAGGTCGTACTGTTTGTTTTTGATCTGCTCGATCGCTTGCAGGCCAGAATTCGCAAGGTCTATGTTGGCGCCCTCCAGTGCTAAGACATCAAAGATGAGCGCCGTTACATGGATTTCGTCATCGACTACGAGAATGCGTTTACCCTCGAGCGTAGGTCGCGTCGACCCCTGCGGCCGCCGGATCTGTTGCTGCCCGATTTCGACGTGAGCAGGCAGCTCTAGCGTGAATGCTGAACCTTTTCCGTAGCGGCTCCATGCATACAGATCTCCACCGTGCTCCTTCATCATCGCGACGCAGATGCTCAGCTGAACATTCGGCCCGTGATGGTCAAAGATGCGGGCCATGTCGAGCCAGTGAATGCCGCGGCCGTTGTCCGTGACCGTTACGTGAACGCGTCCGGCTTCCACAGCAGTCGTCACCTGAATTTGTCCGGGCCTTCCAAGGTCCTGCCCAATTGCGTTCTCTGCGTTGGTGATCAGGGTGAACAGGACGTGTTCCAGCTGATCAGGTTCGACGGAAACGTTGGGCAGATCTTCTGCCAGATCAACCGTGAACTCAATGTGGCAGGCGCTGTACCGGCATGCACGCGATTGAACTATGCCAAGCAGCAGATTGTTCAGGTTAAGTGTGGTCCGGCGTGCGGGATCCGAGGCGAGTGCTGTACCTTCCTTGGTCATCGTGTCTTCCCTTCCTGGGATTCTTCGAACGGCGGAGGATTTTGTTCGCATGCCATTCGGTTTGCAAGGAAATTGTTTTTTGGTCTTTACAGCCTGCAGATTGGCAGAATGGGACAGCGGGCGCATTTCTGGAGATCGCGTTTGCGCGGGCAATCGCCGGCAATTCCCAGATGACAGAGCGCGAAGTCATACCGCAACGGGTCCTCGGAATGAAGGCGCCTCAAACTACTCGTAATGTCCAACGCCATAGACCAACCCGGACTCCGCAGTGCGGTCAAGCCAATATAGCTGGAGATACGGGCAATGTGAGTGTCCAGTGGAATCACGAGCTGACGCGGAGCCACCCCGGTCCACACACCGCAATCGATGCCGTCCTCCGGCCGGACCATCCATCGCAAATAGAGGTTCATGCGCTTACACGCGCTCCCTTCCGACGGACGCGGGAATAGAAACCGCACCCCGATTCGCCGCTTCAATTCACCGCGCGGATAGAACTGTTCGTGCCCGAAACCGAGCAATGTCGCGCAGAAGTTTTCCAGAGCCGCAGTGATGTTCGCGTCTTGGGACGAGAGCGCCGCGGTGAACGTCGCTTCCAATGAACCATAATCCTCGAGCGCACGCCGGATGATCCAAAACAGTACGGCGAGATCCCGGCTCGTATTGAATCGATGATAGAAGCTGCGCAGGCGCCGCACGTCTTTTCGAGGTTCGAATGAGGCGATCGTGCGGGCAGGAGAGGTGCCGAGGTAACTCAGCGCGCTATCCACCGTCCGCAATACGCTTTTGACGTTTCCGTATGCGAATGCCGAGGCAATGAGCCCCGCAATTTCCCGGTCCTGAGGATTGTCATAACGATGCACGAACTGCACCGGGTCATTGGCGAGATGTTTTTCTTTAGGGAAATTATCAAGGAAATTGTCGAGGTGATGCTTGAGGGAGGACATACCTTGAATATTAAACCGTAAGCGCGAACGCGGGCTAAAGCTGCGCGACTACATACTTGACCGAAATGTATGATCGAGTATGTAGTCGCGCGGCTTTAGCCCGCGTTCACCTGCAAACCCAACGCTTACCGCGGAAAACTCAGACTTCCCGGCTTTGTGCGCTGCGTGTTGTCATTTGTGCGCGAATTCGGAGTGAGTGGATCCGAGTTGCGGTTCCGCCGATCATTGTCGCCGGCCAGAATGTCAATAGAGGGAATGCTATTCCCATTGGCATCCGGCACGTTCTTCCTTTGCACTCGCACTACGCGGTTCCGATTCAGCTCGGCCTCATTGCGAACAGGCGTCAGCGGAAATTCGCCTGGACGCACGAGTGTCTTGTATCCCTGTTCCAAAATCACTTCCCGATCAGACAGGGCGATGTTTTCCACCGTCACGCGTCCCTCTAGACAGCGGATCTCTGCGAACTGCGCAGCGTCAACGATAACGTCGAATGTCGTGCCACGCACCGCTATCAAAGCCGTCGGCGTCCTCACGCTGAATGGATTCGGTCTGCCACCCAGACGCTGAATGTAGAACCTCACCTGACCGAGCATCAAATTGATGATGCTCTTAAAGTTTCCACTCCAGAAATCGTCGATCACGAGCTTTGAATTCTCGGAGATGACCATGTAAGAGCCATCGGGTACGGTCAAAATCACGCTGGCCCCTGGAGCCGTATGGATTTCATCGCCCGGTTGAACGGTCTGAACCGTCAGCGGGACAAAGTTCTTGCTGGAAGCGCCCCGCCAATCTACTTGGCCCACAATGGAAGAGACTCGCAACGTCCCTTGGGCGAGTAGGACTGACGGCAAAAGCAATAACGCGAAGACGATCAGAAGCTTCCTCATTTATCCCCTTTTGCAAGTTCGCCAGGGATGTCGTGAATCTTGGTCGGCCGTGGCGAATCGATGCGGCGAAAGTCCAGAGCTTCCTGCAATA
>QHXA01000390.1:0-6884 GCA_003222755.1 Acidobacteriota bacterium | reverse complement strand
GGGTGCACTTTACGGGATGAACGCAGCTTATCGAATATTCGTGAGTTTCTTTCGCGTTCCGCTCGCTTCTGAAACCCGTCCAACCAATGAGCCATTTTCTGGCAGCTCATTCCAGCGTTCTCGGCGTAAGCCCAAAAATCACGCCGAGCATCCTCTTGGTTCATTTTCGCGAAGCTCTTTCCTGTGGTGGCCTGGATGTACGCCAGAGCCGCGATCTCGCCCCAGCTCATCCTCTGATCCATGCCCCACTGAAGTTCCTCTTCGGCCGTGCCGAATTCTTTCTCGAGCAGATCGGCGAGCAACATCGGACCTTCAGCGTCGATCAAGGCTTCACGATCCAATTTCGAGATCGTGTCCGACAGCACCACATTCAGCTCTTGGCTTCCGCTTGCCGCACTGTAAAGCGGCGCCCCGAAAGCCAGAGTGGCAAAGAGAAGACCGAGTAAAGTTCTTCTTATCATCCTGATATGCCTTAGTGATCCTAATTTGCGGGCCATCTTACCGTCAAACAGATTGCAAAATCAACTGTGCGGGCGGATTATTCAGATCGCCCGCAAATCAATTCCGAGGCGCTTGGCTTTGTTGTACAACGTGCGTCTTTCGATTCCGAGAATCTCGGCCGCTTTCTTCTTGTTGCCGCCGGTTTCCCTGAGGACCTTAATAATGTGGTCCTTTTCCATCTGATCCAGGGAACCCGTAGACACGACAGCGGGCATGCTGGCAACACGCTTAGCGTCGTCATCTTCCTCGAATTCGAGCTCGTCGGTCTGAATCACGCCAGTATCGTTGAAGGTGATTGCCCGTTCGAGCATGTTCCGGAGTTCTCTGACATTGCCCGGCCATGAATACCGCTTCATCGCTTCCACGGCATCCGAGGCCAATCGTACGGTCTTGCCATTTTTTTCAGCAAACAATTTAAGGAAGTAGCTGGCGAGCAGCGGGATGTCTGGAGTCCGCTCCCTGAGCGCGGGCAAAGCAATTGTGAACACATTCAGTCGATGGAACAGGTCCTCGCGGAACCGATTGTTCCGCACCATCTCCCTCAGGTCACGATTCGTGGCAGCAACCAGCCGGATGTCCACCTTCACGATCTCGTTTGAGCCAACCCGCCGAATTTCACGCTCCTGGATGACGCGAAGCAACTTGACTTGAAAGACCAGAGAGGTTTCGGAGATCTCGTCCAGAAATACGGTTCCGCCGGATGCGCTCTCTAAGAGTCCCTTTCGCGATCCAGTAGCGCCGGTGAATGAGCCGCGTTCATGGCCATAGAGTTCGCTTTCGAGAAGAGTTTCGGTTAGCGCGCCACAGTTGATTACGATGAAGGGCGCCGTTGCTCGGTCGCTATTGGCGTGAATCGCGCGGGCGACCAGTTCCTTGCCCGATCCGCTCTCGCCGATAATTAACACTGGAGCTTCGATGCGGGCGATCTTCGCGACCTTCTTATATATCTCCACCATTTTCGGAGTCGCGCCGATGATCTCTGTATTCGGCATCACTGCCGCAAGTTCCGCGCCCACAGTCGTGTCGTCCACGAGCCGGAACTTCTCTTCGATTCGTTGGAGGATACCGAGCATGTCATCCACCACAAACGGCTTGCTAATGTAATCGAAGGCGCCGTTGTGGACAGCGTGGACGGCGGTTTCCATCGAGCCGTGGGCGGTCATGATGACAACCTCCGCATCGGAGTTTAGTTCCTTCATGTGCTCGAGCAGATTCAGGCCGGAATCGTCACCCAGGTAGATATCGCTGACGAGAATGTCGAACTGTTCTTCCTCCATTGCGAGCCGCGCTTGCTCGCCGCTGGTCGCGACACGAAACGGGTAACACTCCATACGAAGAATCGAGCCCATGAGGTTGCAGATGGATCGATCATCGTCAACGACTAGAATCTTAGGTTTTGTGTTCATACTGCGTTAAGAAATTTCAAATTGGACGAATCCTGCATCTCAAATCCGAAATCCGAAATTTCAGATTGGACGCCCGCAGTCCGGACAGTCCAATTTGCGGTTTCGGATTTCGGATTTGAGATGCAGGATTCGTCCAATTTCAAATCTCCTCGCGCATGGTTGCCTGACCGCAACCTCTTTTACGAATGCGAGGCCTAAACCAAACCCGCTCTGCTCGCGGGTCTCTTTATTGCCGCGACGGTAAAACTTCTCGAAAATCTTGGAAGCCTCGTCAGGGGGAATGCCGTATCCCTGATCCGCAACTTGAAAGCGAATTGCGCGGTTGCCGTTCGACACGCCGATACTCACTGTCGTACCGGCGGGGCTGTACTTCACAGCATTCGTTAACAGATTCGTCAGCGCCTGGTACAACAACAGACGATCTGCGCGAACTCGCACCCCACTCGTATCGCGAGCCGGCTCCAGCGCAATTTGTTTTTGGGCGGCGACTGGCCCAATCACGTTTAGCATGTCTTGCAATACCGGCCCAATTTCAAAATCGGACTTCGTGATCTTCTGCCGTCCGGACTCGATATAGGCAATATCCAAGAAGGATTGGATGAGCTGGTTCAGACGGTTACTCTCATCGATGATGGTGCTTAAGAATTCCCTGCCCCTGTCCTCAACCAGGTTGTACTTCAGGAGCATGTCGCTAAAGCCCCGAATCGCAGTCAGCGGCGTGCGTAGTTCATGCGAAACCAAAGAGACCATTTCGCTCTTCGCCTGGTTTAATTCGTGCTGCGCTGTCGCGTCGTGCAGGCTGAAAACCACGCCAGCCGTGGAGATCGGCGCGACCGTGACATTGTAGAAGGTTTTCCCGTCGCGACTCGGCACAAAATGCAAACTTCCCGGCTCGAGCTTGAAGTCTCTGCCGTCGAGCAGGGACGCCAGGTAAGCGGAAGTCGAACCCGGATTTTCGCGATAGCCGGATAGGCGCTTTGCGGCGGGGTTTTGGTATACAACCCGGCCCTCAGGATCACAGACGATGATGACGTCTTCGATGCTGGCAAGAATGGCGTTGTTAAAGGACAGGAACCGCATCAGCTCTTTATTGAAAAAGTCGATCGCGTAGAGCTTCCAGCGCGAGTTGCGGCGGTCCCTGGCCAGCAATTTCGAATGCCGCTTGACAGCCGCTGCGGATTGCGGCGCCTCCGCCTCGTACCAGTTCAATGCGGCAAGCCATCCGCTAGATAAGTGTTCGATCTTTCGATCCAAGTCGCGATTCACGCGAACGAGCTTCGCCACTTCAAGCCCCGGCACGACAAACACAATGGCAGCCCAGAATGGCGGGAACGGCAACCACAGGTTCGCGTATTTCATCGAGGCCCATGACACGATCAAAACAGCAGGGCCTGTTAACATCGCGGCGATGTAAAACCGGCGCCCTTCAAAGTGCCGGTCCGACCACCAAAGAAACAGGACAAACAGCGCAAGCGCCGTAAACACCACGGCTACATCTGCTTCCTTAATTGCGCGGCCGGCGTAAAGCGTATCGATTGCATTCGCATGAATCTCAACGCCGCTCATCTTCTTACCGGCCTCGGCAAAAGGCGTGAACCACTGGTCGTCTGGTCCTCCTTCAGCCGTGAAGCCGATGAGAACGATTTGATTCGCGAACTGTGTGAGATCGCCTCCGCTATCCAACACTTGCCAGGCGGGAATGTGCCGGAAGCTGTTGTTGTCGCCCACGAACCGAATGTTGATCGGCTCGGGGCGAAGCACATCTGCTGCACCAGCTCTTTGCTCGAAATCTGCTTTGAACGGCATGCCGGCGCTGTGCAGCGCCTGTACTGCGAATGCGGGTATCACACGGCCGGCACCGGTCGCTTTTGCGGAGAGGATTCTGCGACTGATGTTATCGAAATCAGGATCGGTATGAACGTGTCCGAGCCGAACGTGCTTCTGAAGAAAAAGAGGATCCGGTTCCAACCAACGGTCTGCCCCTTGTGCGGCATCGATGTGCGCCGCCAGCACAATCGCGCGCGTGTTCGCAATCACCCTTGCGAGGGCGTAGTCGGCATCGGGAGACGTTCTGTCACCGAGGAGCATATCGACCGCGATCGCTCGAGGTTTTGCGTGTTCAATACGATCGATCAGCCGCGCCAGCATCTCGCGTGACCACGGCCATCCGCCAATACGCCGCAGACTCTCCTCGTCGATAGCAACGATCAAGGTCGGGCTTTTTACTGGAACGGGTCCGGCGAGCCGAAGTGTGAAATCGTAGGCTGTGGAATTCAGCTCAAAGAAATACGCGGTCCAGGAAAGCAAGAGAATCGCAATCGCCACGAGACCACTGGCGGCTCCCGCCCGCAAAAGAGCTTTCATGGCCGGCATTATACACATCGTGCGGCAAGATAATTGCAACACTGTGCGCGGGCTTCGACAAAGCTCTCGGTCAAGTATGTAGTCGCGTGGCTTTAGCCCGCGTTCGGCGTCGTCGAAGTGAACTCAGGCTAAAGCCACGCGATTACATACGCCAGAAGTCCGGCAATAACGCGACTATCGTGCCATGTCATTACTAGAGTCCTGTGCCAGCATCGCGATCATTTCAACAGTCGTCATGTTCGCCGCTCCTTCTTTGATAAAAGCCCGCGAAAACTACCAGCTGAATGCTGTGGCGCGTCAGGTCGCCGGCAAGATGCAGTGGACGCGCATCAAAGCTATCAGCCGGAATTGCGATTGCCGCGTTCGCGTAAGCTCGCCGACGTCGTATGTAATCGAGTGCCAGTCTCCGGCTTGGCGAGTCGATGAAACGGTCGTGCTGCCGCGCGGTTTCCGAATAACGGCCACTGCCTCACCGGAGTTTCACATACGCGGAAACGTGGCGCCGACTGCAACGCTGACAGTGTGGGACATTCACTCGCAAACGAAACGCGTGATCGTGAATATTACCGGTCGCGTCCGAGTCGACTGATGTGATAAATGATCACACGCTATGACCGACCCCGAACAGGTCATCGAGGCTAATCTCAAATTCTATTTCGCGCTCGAAAGCCTCGATCTCGACTTAATGGACGAAGTGTGGGCAACCGACGCCAGCGCCATCTGTGTCCATCCCAATTGGAACAGACTCGCGGGTTGGGAGAACATCCGCGCAAGTTGGGAACAAATCTTTAAAAATACGACGTTCATGCGCATTGATGTATCCGAAGTGTCCGTAGAAGTTCAGGGAATAACGGCATGGGTCTCGTGCCTCGAGAACATCACGACGGCCACTGGCGACACGATGCACCGCGCCCAAGCCTATGCGACGAATATCTTCATATTCGAAGACGATCGGTGGCTGCTGGTGCTGCATCACGCGTCCATCCTGCAGAATTCTCAAGAGCGCGTCTGATCAGGTTTCTTTCGCGTGCCAACAACCCATAGGACAGCCCACACCACCACGAGAAGTGCCGCGATCCCGAAAACCGCGAGGATCAACCTCATGAGCGCCTTTGCTGAAACTGCAGTCCTCGCGCGAACATCCAGTGCGCAACCAATAGAGGCAAGCTCGCCGCGAGCCAGCCTTGCGGCATCCGGTATCCGAGAACACCCCTCCCGAGAAGCGGCAACACGACAATCACATTCGCAAGCCAAAGAACCAACCCTGCCAGAAACGGATTTCGAAGGTATTGCCGCAGTTTGATCCAAAAAATAGCAACAACAAAATAGGCGGCGAAGTACAGAATGGCCGCATTAATCAGGATTACAACTTTGATATCGCCCAACACCGGCAATGCCGCAAAAAGCCATCGCGCAACCAGCTCCGGCACAAACACCGCTCCAACATACTTCCATAAAAATACGCTGACGCTGATAAAGAGAACCGGCCCGAGCCACATCGCGCCATTCTACGCCGCGGGCCGCCAGCGGGATAGCGCGCCGCCGCAAGTAACGACGTGACGACTCCGCGATTGACCCGTCTTCTTCGTTTCCGCTAGGATGGTTATTGCTTCTCGGGCCTGTGGCGCAGTTGGGAGCGCGCATGACTGGCAGTCATGAGGTCAGGGGTTCGAACCCCCTCAGGTCCATTCCATTGCACATTGAAAATTGATCAGTTTTCAATGTCCATTGCTTGAAAATTGATCAGTTTTCAATGTCCATTGCGCTCATTCCGTCGCGCGGTTTGTATCGACGCAACTAAAATCCTGCAGAGTTCTGCGTTTTCGGCGACTAATTTGGCTGGAGAGTCCGGGTCGATAGCAAAACTGCCTCGAACAATTCGAAGCCACACGGCAGTTTCGTTGAGTTCCTTTAACGCAATTCGTATTTTGTGGATAAAGTCAGCCCGGCTTTCGGCTGCGCGAGCTTCACCATAATTTGGCGCAGCAGCCGTACCCGAACGCAACAACTGGCCCGCAATGTGTCTTGCTTGAAAGTTCTGCGTAAGTCGCCAACCAGCTTCACAACATCAATCGCAAACTGAACTAGTCGCGCTTCGAGGGTGTCTGCTCTGGTATCCCGCTCCATCCTGGTAGACACGCTGAGCAGATTCGATTCCAGGTCCAGCCGGGCAGGCAAAACGGCAAAAATGGCAACCGCCGCAAATACGTGCGCTCTATGCCTCGTGGTCAACCTTAAATGGAGATTCACATGAGTACTGTTTGCAATCATCTGGTCAGAGTTGCGACGTGTCGTCTGCTTTGGATCGCGATCATCAATCATACTGAACGTTTTTTCTCGATTTGGCCGGCAGCTGTATTGATGAGCCGCGTTGCTTGCCGTAGAGCGGCTACTGGATCAACTTCTGACGCTTGATGCTCGTCCATATACCGTCGCAGCACGTCGTTGATTTGCGTCTGATATGGTGTGCCCGTTTCTTCGGCAGACGTTTTGAAGAAATTTAGTACATCCAGGGGAACCTTGATCGAAATGGCCGCGCGGATGTTTTCCGGCCGTGTCATTTCCTGAATGTCCTTATCCGAAAGCCGATGGCGTTTCCGAAAGCCATCTCGG
>QHXA01000389.1:4108-8199 GCA_003222755.1 Acidobacteriota bacterium | reverse complement strand
GGATCTTGACTGAGCCTCAGAACGCCCTGATCAAGCAGTATGTGGCGCTGCTGGAAACGGAAGGCATCAAGCTGAGTTTTCAAACTGATGCTGTGCAGGAGATCGCGCGCTTCGCGGCTACTGTGAACGACAGCACGGAAAACATCGGCGCTCGACGTCTGCACACCATTATGGAAAAACTGCTGGACGAAATTTCGTTTGAGGGCCCGGATCTAAAGAAGAAAACCATCCAAATCGACGCAGCCTACGTTCAAAAGATGCTCGCCGACATTGTCAAAGACCAGGACCTCAGCCGCTACATACTGTAGATGGCGTGTGCTGGCGCAAATGCCCTCAGAGGAGATTTCGAAATTGGACGAAGCCTGCATCTCAAATCCGAAATCCGAAATCGCAAAATGGACCGTCTGAAGTGTCGATATTTCGGGATTTCGGATCTGAGATGCAGGATTCGTCCAATTTCGAAATCTTTGTTTTCATCCTGTTGCTACTCACCGCGTGCGGTAAAGTCGGTGATCCGCAGCCACCTTTCATTCGGATTCCCGAACCGGTAAAAGACGTGACCGTAACTCAATCCGGGTACACTCTTGTCCTCACCTGGACTAATCCGGCACGTTACATCGACGGTTCCGCGGCCACGAATCTCTCGCGTGTCCAGATTCGCAGCAACGGCGCGCCTCTCACAACAGTGCAGGTGGCTGCGGCAGGACAGCCGCAATCCTATACGATGCCTGTCGGATCAGTGGTGGGTATCGAGCGGGCGTTTACACTCGTGGTGGAAACCACGCAAGGCAAACTTTCGGACGTATCTAATGCGGCGTCCACAACGCCAGTTGACGTCCCGGGCAAGGTCACGCATCTGGCGGCAACCGCGGATCAGCGTCGAATTTTTCTGCGATGGGATAAGCCGCAGGAGCATCCCGAGCTTGCGGATGCTTACATCATCGTGCGAACCGACGCGCCGGCGGAAGCCGAAACCGTTACAGAGACCAGATACGAAGATATTCGATATCAGGCGGGGAAAACGTTGGCGTATCAGGTCACTGCGGTCAGGCGCGTCGGAGAGACCATGATTATGGGAGTCGGCCCGGAGCCGGTTACAGTGACAGCCAACGACAAAACACCGCCGACCGTCCCAACCGGGTTGGACATTACGACCTCCGACATGGGGGCATATTTAACATGGGACCCGAATCAGGAACTGGATCTGGCCGGCTATCGGGTCTTTCGCAGCGAACGTCCCGACGGTGATTTCAAAGCCGTTAGCGATCGTCTCATCACGACGAACGCGTTCTTGGATCCGTCCTACCGTCCGGGACTGCATTATGCCGTCTCCGCCGTTGATGAATTCGGAAACGAAAGTCCAATGAGCGTGCCGTTTCGCGGTCCGTAGCAAGTTGCTACAATGTCAAATTCCAAAGGAGAGTAAGGGCATGAAATTCTTCCTCGACACTGCAAACATAGAAGAGATCCGCGACGCGGCCAGCACTGGGATTCTGGACGGAATCACGACAAATCCAACCCTCATTTCCAAGGAGGGCAACACCTTTGAGGACCAACTGCTGAAGATTTGTTCGATGGTGAATGGTCCGGTGAGCGCGGAAACCGTTAGCCGTGACGCGGCCGGTATGGTCGACGAAGGGCGGCACCTGGCGAAGCTTCACCCCAACATCGTTGTCAAGTGCCCAATGACCAAGGAAGGGCTGAGAGCCACCAAAATTCTTACCGAAGAACGTATTCGCGTGAACGTGACCCTCGTCTTTTCCGCGCCACAAGCGATTATGGCTGCCAAAGCCGGCGCTTACTTCGTGAGTCCGTTTGTAGGGCGCTTAGATGATATCGGCGAAAGTGGGATGGACCTCATCGAGACCATCGTGACGATCTTCAATAATTACGAGTTCAAGACCGAAGTTCTCGTGGCATCCATTCGCAATCCCATCCACGTGGTGCAAGCCGGATTAATGGGCGCCGACATCTGCACCATGCCCGCCAAGGTGTTTGATCAGCTTCTGAAGCATCCGCTGACGGACAAAGGCGTCGAACAGTTCCTAAAAGACTGGGAGAAGGTCCCGGTAATCAAGTAGTGGACGGTTGAGAAACGCCGTGCCCAAGATCACTGTCTCTGATCGCATCGAACACTTGCTCGAACTAAACCGCGCGGCCGAGCTTGGCGGCGGCATGCAGCGCATGGATCGTCAGAAGGCTGAGGGCAAGCTGACGGCCCGTGAACGCCTTGCGCTGCTGCTCGATAAGGATTCTTTCGAGGAACTGGACAAATTCGTCACGCACCGGTGCCTCGATTTTGGAATGCAGGAGCAGCGCTATCCGGGCGACGGCGTCGTTTCCGGACACGGGCGCATTGATGGCCGGCTCGTTTACGTCTTTGCCCAGGACTTTACCGTCTTTGGCGGATCCCTCAGCGAAACCAATGCGCAAAAGATCTGCAAGATCATGGACCTCGCCATGAAAGTCGGCGCGCCGGTGATCGGATTGAACGATTCCGGCGGCGCACGGATTCAAGAAGGCGTTGTTTCGCTGGCCGGCTACGCCGACATTTTCTTGAGGAACACGGTTGCTTCCGGCGTGATTCCACAGCTCTCCGCGATTATGGGCCCCTGTGCCGGCGGCGCCGTCTACTCGCCGGCCATCACCGATTTCATCGTGATGGTGGATAAAACCAGCTACATGTTCGTGACAGGTCCTGACGTTATTAAGACTGTAACTCATGAGGAGGTCACCAAAGAAGAGCTTGGCGGCGCGATGACGCACAACAGCACGAGCGGTGTGGCGCACTTCATTGCTCACAATGACGAAGAATGCCTGCTGCTCTTACGCGAGCTGTTTTCGTTTGTTCCTTCAAACAATTTGGAAGAGCCGCCCCGCCGCCCGGCAAATGATCCGTGGGATCGTGTAGAAGAATCCCTGAATTCGATCGTGCCGGCCGAGTCGAACGTTCCCTACGATATGAAAGACATCATCCATGCGGTGGTTGATGCCAACTACTTCTTCGAAGTGCAAGAGCATTACGCGAAGAATCTCGTGATTGGGTTCGCGAGGCTCGATGGCCGTCCTGTCGGTATTGTCGCCAATCAACCAGCCTATCTGGCGGGCTGCCTCGATATTGCAGGTTCAATTAAGGGCGCCCGGTTCGTGAGATTTTGCGACGCGTTCAATATTCCGCTGGTCACATTTGAAGATGTACCTGGCTTTCTTCCCGGAACGAATCAGGAATTCGGCGGAATCATCAAGCATGGCGCAAAGTTGCTTTTCGCGTTTGCCGAAGCCACGGTTCCAAAGCTCACGGTCATTACGCGCAAGGCGTATGGCGGGGCCTATTGTGTCATGGCGAGCAAGCACATCCGCACGGACATCAATTTCGCATATCCAACTGCGGAAATCGCCGTCATGGGACCGGAAGGCGCCGTCAACATTATTTATCGCCGCGAACTGGCTGCCGCGAATGACGTTGATAAAGTACGCGAAGAAAGAGTGGAAGAGTTCCGGGAGAAGTTTGCAAATCCGTATATCGCGGCCGAACGTGGTTTCATCGATGAGATCATCGAGCCCAAAAACACTCGAAAAAAACTCGTCACCGCCTTGCGGATGCTGGATACGAAACGCGATACAACCCCGCCGAAAAAGCACGGCAATATTCCGCTTTAATCACCCCGCATCGCCGCGAACACGTTGCCGATTTTGTAGGAGCCCTGGTAAATCCAGCCGACGCTGACTCCGCCAGGCAGCTTGGCTTTGCCTATCGAATTGAGTCCCGCCGAAGCCAGGCAACCGCATTGGGAGCAATCCGGGTTGCCTCCAAATTGACATGGCCCCACGCGCGTTTTGAGGTCCGCAGTAATTGTGCGCGTGACGTTTGCAAAAATACAATCGCTTGGTTGGGAAGGTGGGTTGAGGAAACCATCAATTGTCATTTTCGTCATGGAAAGTTTCGGATACTTCACCCGAATGTCGTGCAACTCGCGAACGACTTGAAGACGAGCCGGCCGAGGAAGGATTTCATAGCTGGTCTCTCCCACTTGTGGAGTGAACAGACTGAACCAGATTTTGTCCGTCTCTGGCCGCTCTGACCAGAAATC
>QHXA01000389.1:0-3970 GCA_003222755.1 Acidobacteriota bacterium | reverse complement strand
GAGCCAAACCATCGATAGAAACCACGATCGTCAGCAGTTTAATACTGCGCCACTCAATCGGAATCGGCCGAACGGCGCTGGTCACAAGCTGTGTTATAACCCCGCGGGCCGCCTGCTGCGGCAAAATCTCGTTCAGTTCTCGAAACCTAACGAGCGGCTCACCGCCGACGATCGAGACGTGCAACGGCATGTATCGATCGATGAGATCCATAAATCGGTTGACCAGTTCTTTACCCTTGAAGTCGCTTACTTGTGTGAGGCGAACGTTCCCACCCAGATGTTCGTCACCGTACGCATAGCAGCCCGGACAGCTTAATGGACATTCTTTCGTCAACTCGACCGACAGAAACGGAGTGCGGCCGGCAAGAATGGTTTTCCAGCCTCGCAGAATTTGGGTAACCTTCATGGCGTTTAATTAGACCATGAATTTTTTGGACCCGGAGCAGAACTCATGTACAAAATCTTCTTGATTGGTATCGCCGGTTCACTGGGCACCCTGTCACGTTATTGGCTGTCCGGGTGGGCGGATCAATGGTGGGGCGGAACGTTTCCGTTTGGGACATTGATCGTCAACGCCACTGGCTGCCTTGCAATTGGATTTCTATTCCACGCGACAGAAGAGAAATACCTCGTCGACCCTGTCGTGCGATCGGCCGCGCTTGTTGGGTTTCTGGGCGGGTTCACGACATTTTCGTCATTTGCTGTACAGAGCTTTAGTCTTTTGCGGGATGGTGAAATCCTTCTTGCGAGCGCGAATATCCTGCTCTCGAATTTTGCCGGATTGATTTTGGTTTGGGCCGGCTACGTGATTGCTCGCACCGTGTGAGGTGTTATGAAAATTCCCGAAGACGGTTATCTGCTACGAATTTTTATCGGCGAATCGGACAAGCATGGACACATTCCGCTGTATGAGGCGATTGTTTTGAAAGCCCGGGAATCCGGACTTGCCGGCGCGACTGTCCTTCGCGGTGTGATGGGGTTCGGCAGACACAGCATCATGCATACGGCGAAAATCTTGAGATTGTCCGAGGATTTGCCCTTGATCATCGAGATCGTCGACAGCCTTGGAAAGATCGAAGCATTCCTTCCTATACTCGACACGATGGTCCCCGAGGGGCTGGTCACGCTGGAGCAGGTCCGGGTGATTCATTATCGGTCGGATGATAAGTGAAGGTCCGCTACAGCGGGTGTACCCGTCATTGCGATACAATCTTTTTCATGCGTCGGATTTTATTTGTACTTCTGTTTGTTTTGGCGCAGCGCCCGCTGTTGACAGCAAAAGATCCCAAATGGTTTCAGGTTTCCTCGGATCACTGTTTGCTTTTCACCGATACCAACGAAATGAAGGGGCGCCGGCTGGTCACGGATTTCGAGAATCGCATTGCTATGTTTTCTCAAGCCTTCGGCAAAGTTCCTCCCAGGCAGTTCCCAATCGAAATATTCCTCTTCAGCCAGGAACAAGATATCACTGAGGCCCTGCCGCGTGTCCAAGGCCCTGAAGCCGAGAACCAACTTAGAAAAAATGCCTATTTCCTGCGAGGCCCGGACCGCATTTTTATCATCGCGAAAGATAAGTCGCCTGATGACATCACCAATGATGTCGGGCATGCACTTGGGCACGTGCTTTTCGAGCGCTATGTCAGGTGGCGGCCTTTCTGGCTCGCCGAAGGTGCAGCGGAGTATATCCGAAAGATCGGCCGGTCTGCCGACACCAAACCGATAACGGAACAAGAAGGATTCAGCGCTGTGGATATGTTGACGATAGTGCCCAGCGCGACATACAACGATAACGATCCGCCGACAGTATTTCGAACGGAAGCGTATCGTCTCCTTCGTTTCCTTTTAGAACAGAAGCCTGACGTTTTGCGGCAGTACCTCGAGTCGCTTCACGCCGAGTCGGAGAAGCTGCCCAAGGTCGCAATCGACGGCGATGCCATCGAACCGCAGTTCAAAACCTACGTTGAGACGCCGTTGAAGCCACTGCCCGTCAGCGCGGCAATCCAATCTTCGGAAGTCGACACAGCCAAGCTCGCGATCCATCGCGGCGATCTTCTGCTCGCAACAGACCGTGCAGCAGATGCGGCGCGGTGGTACAACGCGGACTCGAAAGAAGCCCGCGCAGCGCGTGCCATCGTTACGCGATTCTCGCGGCCGCCGGCAGAAGCGATCCGGGTGTTGGAGCGCGCCGCGCGCGAGCTTCCTGACAATGGACTCGTTCAATATCACTTCGGGGTTTTGGAGATTCAGGACAAGAAGGACATCCAATCGCAGGTGGCCGCGCTCGAACGGGCCGTGCAGTTGCTCCCGCTGATGGGGCGCGCCTTCGCGGAGCTAGCAAGGGTTTATGCGCTGAATGGTCAAACTGAAAAGGGCCTTCCGCTAGTCGTAAAGGCGCTGGACCTCGAGCCCGAATATGCGGATCACTTTTATGAGATTCGCGCTGATGTGCACGTTGCGCTAGGCGAACTTCCTCAGGCTTTGCGCGATGCTAACGTCGCTTCCGACCTGCCGCACGCCGACCGGTCTGCAGTCGAGCATTACAACTTGAAAGTCTCTGCGGTCCGAAAACGGATCGAAGCCGCACGGCGCGAGATCGATCTGCGAGAACTGGAAGCGCTGCGTAGTGAGGTTCGCGCTGAAGCCGCAGTCCGCGAACCTCCGCCAAAACCCGCGCCGCCGCCTCCGCCGGTTCCAGTTGGAAGCATAGGCTACGAGATCGAGACCCGTGCGCCGATTGAGGTTGTCGATGCTGTGTATCCGGATTATCCGGAAGCGCTCCGCAGGAAAGGCGCTACGGGAACAATTACGCTACAAGTGAATATCGGCCCAGATGGCAAGGTGAAGGCGGCATCGATCACGAAGTCGCAACTAGAGGATCTGAATGCGGCTACTCTCGATGCGGTCAAAAAGTGGTCCTTCAAGCCAGGCAATCGAAGCATTCGCCTCGTCCTGAAGTTCGCGCTGCAATGAACTGTCCCGTCTGCTTGAATCCAGTCACTGTGCCTGCACTCACCGGCAGAGACTGGCTTTTTGACAGCACAGCTAAAGTTTTCAATCTGCATTCGTGTACCTCTTGTCATTGTCTCTTTTTGCACCCAATGCCGGGTGACGAGGAGATTGCCTCGTTCTATCCCACTCACTACTGGTGGAGTTCCTCGGACTCCCACAGAAACGGCGCGCTTAAAAAACTCGAATCCATCTACCGGAAGCTGGCGCTGCGGGATCACGTCGCGTTCATTCGGCGTTCAGTGGAGAATCGCAGCGGTCTGGACCTGTTGGACGTCGGCTGTGGCAGCGGCACACTCTTGGGCTTGCTGAAACACCGCGGGTTTCGCGTCATGGGAATTGACGTCTCCGCGGATGCCGCACGCGTTGCAGAAAACGAGAATGGGGTGAGCGTTGTGGTGGGTTCGCTCGATCAAGCAAGATTTTCCGATCATTCATTTGATGTCGTGACGCTGTTTCACGTGATGGAGCACGTGACCGATCCGCGACATGTGCTGGCGGAGGTGTCCCGCATCCTGAAGAGGAATGGCTCCGTGATTCTTCAGGTGCCCAACATCGATAGCTGGCAATGCAAGACATTTGGGGCAAGGTGGTACGGCCTGGATATCCCACGGCATGTGATCGATTACTCGAAACACTCCATCCTGAAACTGCTGGGGGATTCCGGTTTTATCGTGCGGCTGATCAAGCACTTCAATGTCCGCGATAACGCGCCGGCGCTGGCATCGAGCCTGTTTCCATCGTTGGATCCTGTAAGCCGGGCGGTACGTCATCGCAAGCGCGGGGTGCGTGAGAGCATGCCTGCTGCATGGCTGCGTCACATCGCATATCTTTCATTCGTCGTCTGCGCGTATCCGTTTGCGATCTTGGAATCCGCGTTCGGCCGCGGCGCCACCGTCATGATCCATGCACGAAAGGCCCAGCAGTGAATGTTGGTCAGTGAAAACTGAACATTGCCATTGAA
>QHXA01000435.1 GCA_003222755.1 Acidobacteriota bacterium | reverse complement strand
TGAACGTTGCGGCTCTCGGGTCGGTCCCTCGGGGGAAATGGGGTCTGACCCTCCCACGAAACGTGACGGCATCGCTACAGACGCAGAAACAATCCGTTTTCAGCGCGACAAACCGATCATGTTTGTCACGAGTTTGCCGACTCTTCAACAGTAACCAGGATCAATTCTCCCGCTCCACGACACTTCCCACACCAGGGAATTCCGATCTGGCTGAACGTTTGGCGGATGACTATCAATGGAGAGCCGTCAGCGGAGTTCTGTTCCTCAGTTTGTAGGAATGATTCCGATGGCGTGTTTCATTTCGGAAAGCGGCCCAAGTTGTATTCGACCTCCGGCGTCCTTACGACGTTGGAAATAGGCGGCGCGGCCTATTTCGAGTGTAGAAAAATAACGAATGGGGAACGACGATAGAGTCTCGAATCTCGGTCGCGGGCCAAAGCCCGCGACCACATGTTTGGTAGTTTGGTTGACTCGTGCTACCGATGATGCTTCAATGATGCAACATTGAATTCCCCTGCATTGCGGAGTAGTTTCGCAACGCTCGAAATCGTGCGAGGCAAGAGAGGAGAGATTTAGCCATGAAGAATTATGTGTTCGCGGCACTACTGGTTCTAGTCACCGGCGCCTTGGTCACTGGCGCATTTGCTCAATCGAGTTTGTTCGATAAATATGATGTCAACATGACGAAATGGGCTCAGTTGCCTGGCGGTACGTGGGGAGGGGAAACTTCGTCGGTAGCGGCCGACGGCAAGGGAAACGTTATTGTTCTGGTTCGCAAAGCCCCGTATTTTCGAGTTTTTACTTCGGATGGAAAATTTGTGAAGGGGTGGGGCGAGGATGGTCTGTTCAATCAGGCACACAGCCTTCATTTCGATAGCGACGGCTTCATTTGGGCGACCGATCCGAATGATCATGTCGTTCACAAATTCAGCCCAGACGGAAAATTGCTCATGACGCTCGGCAAAAAGGGCGTTGCCGGTGACAATACCTCGCATGATACGTTCAATCGACCGAATGCCGTTACCATCGCTCCGAACGGTGACATCCTGGTATCGGATGGATACGTCAATTCCCGCGTCGTGCAATTCTCGAAAGATGGAAAGTTCATCAGGATTATCGGTGGTACCAAAGGAAGCGGGCCCGGCCAGCTCCAGCTACCGCATGGAATCGCGATTGATTCGAAGGGACGGCTGCTCGTTGCTGACAGTGACAACAAGCGTATCGCCGTTTTTGATAAGGACGGGAAGTTCATCGAGAATTGGGCGGCGCCATGCCGCGGGAATATCGTCATCACAAAGGATGACACGCTCTACGCGAGTGACGTGAATGCCGGAGCGGTCACGATTTTGAAGGATGGAAAGATCCTTGATGTCATCCACGTTGAGGGACGGCCCCATGGCCTGAGCGTGGATCCGACCACTCTCGACGTCTACACTTCATCTTCGGTCGCGCAAAATCCAAATGTGACGAAGAGCGTCAGGAAGAAGCCCGCTTCAAATTGACGCATTGTCTACTCCACCTCAGGCGGCAAGCCGGTAATGCGGATGCCGCTATGGTGGACTCGATAACGGATATTGACCGAGATCAGCAACGCCGTAACACTCTCAACGATTCGCGACATTTCCAGCGGACCGGCATCAATCGGGCGCAAGCCGGGAATCAACTTCACTAGAGCGAAAAGAGTTTGTTTGGCTGCCTTGTCATCGCCGCATACAAGAATGTCGCAGTCCGGTGTCGTCGAAAGATTTTGCAACGCCTCAGCCGAGAGATTGTGGAAAGCCGCCAACACCGGCGTGCTTGGCGGCACTAATTCGCGAGCTTGCGCGGCGGCTGATCCTTGCCAAACACTAAGCACCCGAGTCGCTTTCCCTCCGAAAGTTGCAGCAAGCGGAACCGTGGTGTCGACCAAAATGGCATCTTTGAGAAAATCGCGAATACTCTTCAGGATGCTGACCTGTGCGGAGAAAGGCACCGCGAGCACGACAACGGCAGCCTGGGCGCAAGCCTGCGTATTCTCGAAACCGCTAACAAAGACAGCCGAGTTCAGTGTGTCTTTGACACGCTGCGCGGCATCCTTAGCCTTCTTTTCGTCGCGCGATCCAATCAACACCTCAGCTCCTGCCCGTGCCCATCGTAGCGCGAGGCCGAAACCAAGGTCGCCAGTGCCTCCAATGACAGCGATCTTTCCGTTCACTGTTTGCTCCATTTATGCCGCCATAAGCAATCACCCATCGGCTGATTTCACCGTTAGTCCGGCCTCTTCTCAGATGACTTGATCGCGCCGGAGCTTTTCAATTTCTGCCTCGTCATAACCTAACTCGCGAAGGATCGGCACCGTGTGTTCGCCCAGCGCGGGAATCGGATCCAAGCGCGCGGGGCTATCCGAAAGCCGCAACGGACTTCCGATGACCGGAACCGGCCCCACTGGCGACTCCATTTCCCGAATCAGCTTTCGCGCGATGACCTGAGGATGGGCTAAAACTTCAGCCACCCCTTTCACTTCCCCATATGGCAGACGGCTCTCGCGTAGCCGGCCGAGCCACTCGTCGTGGGGCCGTTCCAAGAAAATGTTCTCGATGAGTTCTTCCAGCACGGCGCGATTCCTCCGCCGCGCTTCCGATGTCTTGAACCGGGGATCGTCCAACAGGTCGGAACGCTCAATCACTTGCCGGCAGAAGATTTCCCAATCCTGCGCCGTTGCCACAGCCAGATTCACGTACACTCCGTCACTCGCGAGGTATGGTCCGTACGGAGTGACGTAATGGTGCCGCATCCCAACTCTGGCGGGCTGTTCGCCCTGGTGCCAGTAGTGATGAGGGAAATACCCAAGCCACGCGACCGCGGATTCAAACATCGAGATGTCGATGAATTGCCCGTGGCCCGTTTTTTCCCTTTGATACAGTGCGAGAAGAATTCCCACTGTTGCATACATCGAAGAAGCCAAGTCGATGATCGGCAAGCCTACTTTGGCGGGCTTATCCGGATAGCCGGTAGTCGCTATAATGCCGGCTTCCCCTTGGATCAGCAGGTCATAAGCCTTGACATCGCGATAGGGGCCATCCTGCCCATAGCCTGAAAGGGAGCAATAAATCAGTCGTGGATTGCGGGCACAGAGTTCCGCCGCTCCGAGGCCCATCCGATCGGCTACACCCGGAGCGAAGTTTTCAAGAACGACATCCACTCGATCCGCCAGCCGGCGGAGAATTTCTAAGCCGGCCTGCTTCTTGACGTCCACCACAAAGCTTCGTTTGTTGCCGTTGAGCCAAACGTAGCCAGAAGAAAGGCCGCGCACGGCCGAATCCCAGTTGCGGATCAGATCTCCGGTTCCCGGCTTTTCAAGTTTGATGACTTCAGCCCCCATGTCTCCCAAAATCCGCGTGCAGTGCGGTCCGGCCACGGAAACTTCCAAAGCCAGAACACGTACACCGGAAAGGGCGCGAGGAATCTGTTTGGACTGGTCTTCTCCGTTGAGCGGCATTAAGAACGGATTTCCGGAAAGAGTTGCTGTTTAGGAGCGTGCGCGCGCTTGTACACCATCACGCTTCGGGCGTAATCAATCACAACTTTGCCTTCCTGCTGGATGCCGCGAGTGCGGACCTTGATGATGCCCCATTGAGGTTTCGATTTGGATTCCCGCTTTTCAAGAACCTCCGATTCGGAGTACAGCGTATCTCCTGCAAACAGAGGATTCGGCAGTTTGATTTCATCCCACCCCAGAGCAAAACCATTCTCGCTGACATCTGCTACGCCCATCCCGGCAACGATCGCCAGCGTGAGAGCGCTGTTGATCAAACAGCGTCCGAACTCGGTCCGCTTGCCGTACTCGTTATTAAAATGGATTTGGTTGGTGTTATTGGTCAGAAGGGTGAACCAAATGTTGTCATTTTCCGTGACCGTTCTTCCAAGCCGGCAGCGGTAGATATCCCCAACTTCGAAATCCTCAAAAAAGCGCCCTTCCCAACCTTGCTTAACAGGCATGCTGTATCCTCCCATATTGATTTATAATTGGCGGCCCTTAATGGGGACGAGGGGGGCGGCCCCCTCGTCCCCTGAGGACCGATTAATATATCACCCCACCTTCGGAGGACAAGGCATGGAATCATCTGT
>QHXA01000434.1:5106-5578 GCA_003222755.1 Acidobacteriota bacterium | reverse complement strand
GTCATCTATTTTGCCGTGGAGCCCTCTCTGCCCGAGCCGCTCATGCACAATCTATATAAGGTCGATACGGGTCTGATCGTGGACTTTGCGATTTGCGCCGGAATCTATCTGTTGCTGCGAAAAAAGAACAAGCCATACGATTCAACGTGAGTCGCAAATCTGCATTTGCGGTCGCCTAAGCAGGCTCACGGTCTCACGCCGCGTGGATCATCCGCGGATCGATGTACGTGTCCCATTCCTCCAGCACGGACTGGCATTGGGGACATTTCTCCAGATGATCGCGCTCGTCGTCGCTGAGCGGCATGGCGTGGATCAGGTAATGAAACAGTGTTACTGCGGAAATGTGTGATGTTGGATCCATACACGCCTCAGGCAGCGCGATCGACGAGATATCGGCGAATGCCGTCCCGCGTAAGCGCGCCCTTCTTATGCAGCAGAATAAGTTCGTCTTCCGTTAAGGGTACCGAGTCGA
>QHXA01000434.1:0-5083 GCA_003222755.1 Acidobacteriota bacterium | reverse complement strand
AGATCCGATTTCGCTCGTAAAAGCCATTCCTGCCATTGGCAGTTGCGCCAGAGCGCCCGCCAAATCGTCAGATACAGACATATTCCTCTCCTCTCAAGCCGCTTTTTCTCGTATCACTTCGCGCGCAATCTTGTCGTCACGCAGCCCTGCGAAACGAGAATGACGCAGGTGGTTGCCTTCCGTCCACTCCGTGAATTCGATTTGCGCGACGAGTTTCGGTTTCAGCCAGCGGCACTTCTTCATGACTTCGGCCGTGAGAGCTTCCCCACGCCGCGCATTCTTCGGTTCCGGCAAATTGGCGAACGGACAGGTATCGGTCTCCAGACCCTTGAAGTGCTCCATGACCTGCCGCCGCAGCGCCGGAACGAAACCATTCTTGATTTTGCCGACAAAGATCAGATCCCGGCCTTCGTAATACCCGGCAAGCAAGTATTCGAATCCGTAGCTACCGGGTTTATAACCACCCACCACAAATTCCTGGCTCTGGTTGGTTTTGTATTTCGACCAGGCACCGCTGCGCTCTCCCGCTTCATAAATGCTGTCGAGCCGCTTGGCAATCAGCCCTTCGAGCCCCTTCTGCTTGAATGCGGGAATGAGATCGTCAGGATCGGCCTCAAACGACTCCGAAATGCGGATCGGATCCTGCGCATTTGCGACAACCGCGTCTTCTAAAATTGCACGCCGGTCCGACAACGGCAGCTTGCGAAGGTCCTTTCCGCGATAAGCGAGAATGTCGAACGCATAGAAGAACAGCGGCAGTCGCGTGCTCTGCACGTTCTGAAGAGCCGAGAACGACGGCCGCCCTTCGTCATCGAGTGCGACAACTTCACCGTCCACCATTGTCCCTTCGGGCAACGCGCCGAGCGCCTTAGCAATTGCTGGGAATCGCGCATTCATGACATTGCCCCGACGCGAGTAGAGAGTCACTTCCGAGTAGAGAGTCACTTCCTTATCCTTCTTGATTGCAAGAACCCGATAGCCATCCAACTTGACTTCATACATCCAGTTCTTCCCGGCAGGTACTTTCTGAACCAGCCGCGCAAGCATGGGCGGAACGAACTGCAGCTTCGAATCGGGCAGAGCCGACGCGAGGGCAGCCCCCTCGTCCGCTTTTGATCCGCGGTTGCTTTCCCAAACTGCATCGGCGGACGTTCGTATTTGTTCCATGGTCCGGCCGGTGATGGCCGACTCGTCGTCTTTCTTCTTGGACAGCGGCCGCATTGAAGAAGCAATTTTGCCCAGGTACCAAATCTCGCGATCACCCTGCCGCGCGCGTCCGCGAATCAGTTGCCACTCGCCTTTCAGCTTTCGTCCAGATAAGAAAAAATGCAAGTAGCCCCTGTAATAATTTCCTTCCATCAACTCATATGTTCCGATGTCCCAGACCATGACGGTACCGCCGCCATATTGACCTTTGGGAATGGTTCCTTCGAAATCGAGGTAGCTGACCGGATGATCCTCAGTGGGCATCGCGAGCCGCTTTTCCCCGACCTGAAACGGTGGGCCTTTGGGCACGGCCCACGATTTCAGCGTGTCGTGCATCTCCAGGCGAAAGTCATAGTGCAAATGGCTGGCGGCATGCTTCTGAACTACAAATCGACGCGCGCTGCCTTGCCGGCTCCGCCGCGCTGGCGCCGGCGCCGGTTCCTTAGTCTTTCTGAAATCGCGTTTCCGCTCGTACTCTTGAAGTGACGCCGGTACGCGCGCCTGCGCTTTTGACCCAATCGTTGGAATCTTTTTCAGCAATTCTTTAGGCAGCTTTTGACGAAGTGAAAGAACAGGCTTGAATAGATCGCCGGTTTTTTTCAATCGATCGAGCGCTGCTTCGGGTTTAAAGTACAGACGCTCTGTATTATTGGTTTTGACGGCAGCCTCGAGTTCTTCCCATTCCACAGGCATCGATACGAACGGTTGAGCCGATTTTGCGCGTAGGGAATAGACACCCACGGTGGTTTTGAAATCCGCGTTCTGGCTCCAGTCGATGAATATCTTTCGCGCGCGGCTCACTTTGGCCATCTTCGAGACAACAAGATCCTTGTGGCGTTCCTCCATCAATTGCGCGATCGCTTTTGCGAATGGTTGCGTCAGGTCGTAGCTTGCGTTACTGACATTCAACGGTACGTAAATTTGCAGGCCTTTCGACCCGGACACTTTTGCGAATGTTTTCAGCCCAACTTCGGCGAGCAGCTCACGCACAAAAAATGCGACGCGAGCGCAGTCGAGAACATTCATGCCTTCACCTGGATCTAGGTCGAACACGATTGCTGTTGGACGATCCAGGTGCGGTACGCGGTGGAGGAACGGATGGATTTCGAGATTTGCCAGATTGCCCGACCAAACAAGCGTCGGCAGGTCGTCAATCACGATGTAATTGATGTCCGTATGGCTGCGGTCTCGACGGGGAACCGGAAATGTCCGAACCCAATCCGGCGTGAACTTCGGCGCGTCTTTTTCATAGAAGAACTCACCGCCGACGCCATTCGGAAACCGCTTCAATGTGACCGGCCGGTCGCGGAGATGCGGCAGGATAAAGTCGGCCATCCGAATGTAATAGTCGATGACCTGCCCCTTTGTGAAATGCGCGGCCGGGAAGAGAACCTTATCGAGATTCGTTAGCGGAATCTTCCGGCCCTCGACGGTGAGTTCTTGCTTCTTGGGCATATCGGTGTTTTCACGCCGCTCGCTTTCCGGCGAGGCTCTTCTTCAACACTTCCATCAGGTCGACCACCTTGGCAGGCTTCCGCTCCGCACCTTCGGCCTCGACAACGTCCTTGTGTCGCGCTTCCTTCCGCTCTACGAGTTTCCTGAGCTTCTCTGCCTGTTCATCGCGCAATTCTTCTCGTGAAACTTCGTTGGCCGATCTTGCATGAATCACTTTTTCAAAGCGCTGGACGGCTGCCTTTGAAACGCGTGCGGGTTTTGGCAGCCCGATTTCCGCGGGCGCTCGAATTTCGTCGCTAAACCGTAGAGTCTCGGCTCGTAAAATCCCATTTTCGGCCAGGATCGCAACGAGGTATTCCTTGCCCCGCATGACGAACGTTGCCAGACCCGCGCGGCCGCCGCGTTCCATTGTTTCGGCGAGTAATTGATAGGCCTTCAGCGAGCCGCCTGCCGGTGCGAGAAAATAGGCATGCTCGAAATAAATGGGCGGGATCTCGTCTTTTTTCACGAATCGGCGAAGATCGATGTCACGTGATTTCTCGGGTTCGAGCCGCTCCAGTTCCTCATCTGTTACGACGACATACTTATCTTTCTCGATTTCGTACCCGCGTATCATGTCATCGTCATCAAGGTCTTTACCCGATTTCTGGGAAAAGTAGCGGCGGCTCAGCGGCACTCCATCCGGACTCAGCATGCGCAGAGAAACACGCCCGCTGCGGCTGGCGGGGAACAGATTCACGGGGATGCTGACCAACCCGAACGTTATGGTTCCGGACCAGAACGGTCGTGTGCTGGGTTCTTCTTCTGATACTTCGGCTTCGGCTCTTCCGGCTCGTTTAGGCAACTTTCCGCTCCTTACCACGCGTTCCGCGCTTCATTGCCGCGAGGCTTTTCGCTAAATCATCAGCCAATGAAGTCGTTGCTCGCTTAGGGCGCGCGGCGTGCAGCGCAGGGCGCTTGCCTTTCGCCTTCGCTTCAATCAACTCCATTACCCGATCGCGATACTCATCGCGAAATTCATTCACATTGAATTCGCCCTCCAGGGCGCCAACCAATTCCTCGGCCATGTTCAGCTCTTTCGGGCTTAGATCGCGAGCTCGCGGCGCGGGAAGATCACGTTCAGACAAAACCTCATCGGCGTGTTTGAGTGTGATCAGGACGAGATAGTCGCCGTTCACCCGCAGCGCGCCGACATATGCCTTCTTGCGCATGACCCACCGCGCAATGCCTTCGCGATCCTGCTTCCGCAATGCTTGAACGAACGCGAAATACGGGTCGCTTTCGGCGTCGGGGCCAAGATAGTACGGCCGTTCGTACCAGAGATGGCTGACATGGCCGGAGGGCACAAACCGCGTGATTTCGATATCCCTCGACGGCTTCGGCTCGATGGCTTCGAGTTCCTGGTCGTCCACAAAAACAAATGTTCCAGGCTCGATTTCATATCCCTTGCGAATATCCTCAGAAGTGACTGGCTCGTCGCTTTCAGGATTCACCATGTGCTGCTTCACGCGCAGCTTGGTTTTTGCCTCGAGAATATGGAAGTGGACGGATTGGTCCTCTACAGCCGAGTAGAGTTTTACTGGAAGGGTCGCCGGTCCCAACTTGAGATTGCCGGCCCAAATTGCTCGCGCCGCCATGTAAAACTTAGACGGCTGCAGAGCTGTAGCGGCGAGTTCGGAATTTCAGGACGGAGGAAAAATTGAACCCCAAATTTTTCGTCCGTCCTGAAATTCCGAACCGCTCAGGCGCTTTCGCGGATGGGGGTCGCCCAACTGATCGTGAGGGCCCTGCCTGCAAATAGCTTACCGTTCAAAGACCGCACGGCAGTCTCCGCCGATGTCCCGTCTTCAAGTTCTACAAACCCGAAGCCGCGCGGTTTGTTTGTTGCACGGTCTTGAATGATTTCAACGGCCCGTGTTCTGAATCCTTGGGAACCGAACCATTCCGCCAGAGCCTCTTCCGATTTTGTGAATGGGATATTGCCGACAAACAATCTGCTCAAAGTCACCTCCAAGTTTTCATTTGAATATCGACGCGGGGTCTGGGTATATCGAAGGTTGTCCGACAGGCTGTAGGACTTGCCCGAGTTACAGGACCTTGGGCGAAGACGTTTGTTTGAATCCTGGGAAGACTTTCGAGACATCTTCCGCACCCATATGGCCCGTAAGAATCTCGGAAAAAACTGCTCGAAAATCTGTGGTCAGCGCGAGGTCGCGTCCTTCATGGAGTTGTTCGGAGGCGAGTCCTGGCCACAGGCCATAAACTTTTCCGCCTTTCACGGAACCGCCGGCGACGAATACCACACTGGCGTGACCGTGATCGGTTCCGCCAGACCCATTCTGGCGAATGGCGCGGCCGAACTCCGTCATCGTGATAATCACAGTGTTGCGCATGCGATCCCCAAGATCGCGGTACAAGGCGG
>QHXA01000433.1:1212-5423 GCA_003222755.1 Acidobacteriota bacterium | reverse complement strand
AACGGGCAAGCCGAAAGTGGAAGCGGTAAACGTACGAACTGCGCTACCCGTTTGGCCCGCAGCCCCATGTCCCGTTGGCGCATAGACAATACCCATCCCCAAGCGAAGCACCGTCTTCGAGTTGATCTGGTAAGCTGCGCCGACGCGGGGTGCGAAACCGTAAGGGTAGTTCTTCGCATACGAGCAACCACAACGATTCGGCCCTTCGCCTTCGTAGATGATGGCTCCAGGAATTCGTGCAACTGGATGAATCGCAGTTGCCGAAAAAGACGGCGTGCGCCCGTATCCGTCCTGCAGATACGTCATGTAGTCGTATCGCAAGCCGTAGTCCAACGTGAATTTCCGCGTCACCTTCCACGTATCCTGCGCATAAATCCCGATTTGCTTTTTGCCCCAGTTCGGAAACGAAGGCTGGCCTATAGCGACAGAATTCACCTGACCCAGAAGGAAGCTGGCAAACCCAAAGCCGACATTCACGCCTTGGACAGCACTATTTTGGAAGGGTTGTCCGGTTTGCGCTGCACTGAAAACGTAATTGCCGGCTGTCCCGGAAAAGTTACGAACCGGATAATTGTGAAGCTGCACTTCGGATCCGAACTTGTACGTGTGGTTATTTTTGACCCAAGTGATATTCGCGTTGGCCGCAGGCCTCTGCGTCATGTTATTCACGTCGTTCTGCCCGCCGATATTGACGCTGCCGCCGGTTCCATTAGCTGCAAGGAATCCGGACATGGGTGGAAAGAATTTGTTGGTGACGCCGCCATGAAGGCCAATTTCTTTCTCAGCGTCAAAGCTCGGAATCTCGCCGGTTGTCGTCATGGTGGGAAGATTCTGCTGGATGTTGTGAAGACCGACGCCGACATGCAGCAGCAACCGCGGTGTCAGGCTGTGGCTGTAATTGACGCGCGTTATGTGTGTCCTGATTATGGTTCCTGTTGCTGTCACGATCGGATCGGGCAACCCACTGTTGCCGCCATTCGGCGGCCCCGGAGGTGCTGCTGTCGTTCTGACACGATTCCAGAAAACGGACAATTTTCCATTGGTACCAATAGCGTGATCAATCTTGATCGATGGAACTGTCGTGACCCTTGCGGTCTTGAATATCGGAAGGTAGTTGTCGACCAATGCGTCCGCGTTCGGTCCCTGCGGTCGAGGATAGTAAGCGAGAATCTTTGCCGCCACCGGGTCAAAGCGGCTCGGGTCGATCTTATTACCTGGAAATGGATCGCGGACCAGCAGGCCATTGACTGTCCGCGTTGTGGCCGGATCATAAATCATGCCTTCGACCATCGGACGTCCTAGCGGATCGCTACCGATGGTTCGCGCATTCGGAGGTATCGCCGCACTGAAATCACCGCTGCGGTAAGCGAGCGTTGGAACCGTTGCAAACTGGTTATTGACGATGCTTGCATCGCGGTATTCCTCCCAGTTAAAAAAGAAGAACGACTTGTTGTGACCGTCATAGACGCTCGGAATCAACACCGGACCTCCGATGTTGAATCCATAATCATTTCGCCGGCTGCGCGGGCGCGGATTGCCGTCGGGATGACCGGTGCGGAAAGGTGTCCCGGCATTGAAGGCCTCGTTCATGAAATAGTCGTACCCAATGCCATGGAGCTTATTGGTGCCGGACTTCATCGTGTAGTTGAACACGCCGCCGCCCGCCTGTCCGTACTCTGCGGCGTAGTTGCTGGTCTGTATCGCGACTTCTTGGATGGCCTCGACGCTCGGTGAGGAACCTCCGGTAATAGCGGTCGCATTGCTATTGCTCGCGTCCATACCTTCCACCAGGATGCTTTGCGTGTTCGATGGCGCACCGTTGATGCGGATCTGATTACCGCCGGAGTAATACGCGCCCGGAATCAAATTCACAGCCGCGTTTGGATTCCGAAGTCCGGTGCTTCCGGCCTGGGCGGCGCCGATTCCGAGAATCGGGAGCGCAGTCATGGTGTTCACCTGCACGCTATGAGTCAGGTCGCTGCTTTCGGTTCGGAGCAGGGGAGCGTCGGCGGTGACATTGATCTGCTCTGTGCTGGCTCCGACCTCGAGAGTGACGTCGATTCGCAACGTTTGCGCCACGAGCACGGTGATGCCTTGACGGACATACTTCCTGAAGCCGGGCAATTCAGCCGTCAGTTCGTACATGCCTGCGGGCAAGAGTGCGAGCGTGTAATTGCCCGTCTCGGTGCTTGTGGTTTCGTAGCGAAGCGAGGTTTGAGTATTTGTGGCAATGATGCTCACGCCCGGAATGACCGCCGAACTGACATCCGATATCGTGCCGGTTACGGTACCGGTGGACTGCGCGAAGGCGCCCGAAACGGACAGGAAGATGACAGCGACGGAGAGGCGAAGGTTCGTTGTCATTCAGGATTCCTCCAGGTGTTGAAGGGAGCTAGCGGGCAACACCGTAGCACTGAGGTATTGAAGGTGCAAGTTTTTGCGCACGCCGGAGGTGTGCCAGGAAATTAGCCAGTGGTACGCGTTTTTTGCGTACCCCTGGTATTCGACCAACCGAGGATCGCACTCCGGCAGGGGTGCGAGCAATCCTCGACACCCTCTCAGGGTGCGGAGGTCCTTAGTTCAGGCAACCGGGGGTTGCGCTCGCTCCCGCTCGCTTAACCCCCGGCTAATTTCCTGGCACGCCTCCGGCGTGCGCCACCGCCGCTACAGTTTGCGCCCCGCGCCGGTCACTCGCTGGTGTAGAATTTTCGGGCGAATATGGCGAATATCGGATATATCGGCTTAGGGGTGATGGGCGGCCAAATGGCAAACCGTTTCTTGGAAAAGGGCCATACCGTCACAGGCTACAACCGCACGCGTTCCAAAGCGCAGTGGTTGATTGACAAAGGGATGAAGTGGGCGGACTCGCCACGCGCTGTGGCGGAATCCACGGACGTGACGATCTCGATGCTCCGCGATCCGGAAGCGCTGTCGCAAACTGCGAACGGTCCGAACGGGATCGTGGAGGGACTCGGCCCCGGCAAGGTCTGGGTCGATATGAGCACCGTGAGCCCCGCGTTGAGCCGCACTCTCGCCGGCCGAGTTCGGGAGAGAGGCGCCGATATGGTGGACGCGCCTGTATCCGGAAGCGTCATCACTGTCCAACAGGGAAAGCTTTCGGTCATGGTTGGCGGCAGGCCCGAAACATTTGAACGCGTGAAGCCGCTGCTGCTCGATCTGGGTCCCAAGGTCACACACGTCGGCGAAAATGGCCTCGCGCTCGTCATGAAGATTGCGACGAATCTCAGCCTTCCAGTGCAGATTCTCGCGTTTACCGAAGGTCTGTTACTCGCTGAGAAAAGCGGTATTCCGAGAGAAACCGCCGTCGACGTGCTGCTGCACACTGTGGCTGCGTCGCCCATGCTTCAATATCGCGGGCCGTTCGTTCTCAACATGCCCGATGAAGCATGGTTCAACGTCAATATGATGCAAAAGGATATGCTGCTCGCTCTCGAGTTGGGCCGGCAAGTCGATGTCCCTTTGCCGACAACGACCGTAGCGAATGAATTTCTCACGGCCGCTCGCGCGATGGGGCTTGCGGAGCAGGACTTCGCAATTATTTTTAAAGTACTGGAACGGATGTCTGGAGTCTCAAAATGACGACCGCTGTAGATCGATCGAAAACGCAGTCTGAAATCGAAGTCCAACAATCGCTGCACATGTATCGCCAAATGCTGATGATCCGGCTCTTTGAAGAGCAGGTCAATGATCTCTATACTCGCGCGCTCATGCCGGGCCTGGCCCACCTTTATATAGGTGAAGAAGCCGTTGCCGTTGGTATTTGTGAAGCCCTCAATTCCGACGACTACATCACCAGCACGCATCGCGGCCATGGTCACTGCCTTGCCAAGGGAGCCTCGCTCGACCGGATGTTCGCCGAGTTGCTCGGTAAAGAAGCCGGTTACTGCAAAGGCAAGGGCGGCTCGATGCACATTGCCGATCCGGACACCGGCAACCTTGGGGCGAATGCCATTGTCGGCGGAAGCGCCGGAATTGCCACGGGCGCAGCGCTTTCTGCAAAGCGCCTGAAGACCAACCAGGTCGCCGTCTGTTTCTTCGGCGATGGTGCGCTTGGACAAGGCCTGCTTTATGAAGTCATGAACATGGCTTCGCTTTGGAAATTGCCGGTCATCTACGTCTGCGAAAATAACCTCTACAACGAATACACCCACAATTCGGAAACGGCTGCAGGCGACATGTTGGCTCGCGCC
>QHXA01000433.1:579-1138 GCA_003222755.1 Acidobacteriota bacterium | reverse complement strand
CCAAGGGGATCATCGATATAACTCGGGGCGGGGCCGGTCCTGCTTTTCTACACTGCAACACGTACCGGTTCATGGGACACCATGTCGGGAATATCAGCCGCGAGTATTACCGCTCCAAGCAGGAAGAGCAGAAATGGAAGACCGAACGCGATCCAATCAAGCTGCTCGGCGATTGGCTCACGTCACAGAATCTTGCTGATCGTGGCCGCTTCGACCAGATCTATGCCGAAGTAAAGTCGGAAATCGAGAAAGCGGTGCAATTCGCAATCGATGCTCCGTACCCAACTCCAGATAAGGTGGATCAAGATATTTATGCCTGAAAGTCGCGAATTGACATTGGGTGAAGCCGTCCGCGAAGCGATGGCGGAAGAAATGCGCCGCGATTCGCGGGTCTTCATTTGCGGCGAAGATATCGCCGAAGCAGGCACTGTATTCAAGGTTCTTACCGGACTCGTGGACGAGTTCGGTACCGAGCGCGTGTTGGATACGCCGATCTCGGAAGCCGGATTTACAGGAATCGCGGTTGGTGCCGCAATGACCGGGATGCGTCCAATCGTCG
>QHXA01000433.1:0-402 GCA_003222755.1 Acidobacteriota bacterium | reverse complement strand
CCACATTCCCGGATTAAAGGTGGTGTTGCCATCGACGCCCTACGATGCGAAGGGACTCCTGAAGACCGCGATTCGCGACGACAATCCGGTCGTCTTTTTCGAAGACAAGATGATGTACAAACTCAAAGGCCCCGTGCCTGTAGAGGACTACACGATTCCGTTCGGCGTTGCGGACGTGAAGCGCGTGGGCAGCGATATTACGATCGTCGCAACCAGCAGCATGGTGCAGGTCGCGCTGGGCGCCGCGAAGTTGCTCGAAGAATACGACATCAGTGCGGAAGTGATCGACCCACGCACGGTTTGGCCGCTGGATGAGAAGACGCTGATCGAATCGGCGAAGAAGACCTCACGGGTTATCGTTGTTGATGAAGGTTACGGACGATATGGAGTGACGGCGGAGAT
>QHXA01000432.1 GCA_003222755.1 Acidobacteriota bacterium | reverse complement strand
ATCTGGGATTGGACACTCGCATCCCAGACCGTCCAATTTGCTATTTCGGATTTCGGATTTGAGATGCAGGATTCGTCCAATTTCAAATTTCCTCTGAGTTGATATCTCATCGCTGTCCATGATCCGACTTCGCAAATTCCTGATCCTCACTCATCGCTACCTCGGTATCGCAGTATGCCTGCTCTTCGTGATGTGGTTTGTTTCCGGTATCGCCATGATCTTTGCTCGAGGCATGCCCGGCCTCACGCCGGACGTGCGGATGCAGCATTTGCCCGTGTTGGACATCTCCGGTGTGAAACTCACAGCCGCTGAAGCTGCTGAGAAAGCGCAGTTCGACCGTCCGCCGAATCGCGTGATCTTGCTCACAATCATGGATCGCCCTGCCTACCGGTTTTCCAGCGGCGGGTCATCGGTGACAGTTTTTGCGGACACCGGCGATCCACTGGACGATGTTGGACAACCCGACGCCATAAAGATTGCTGCCCGCTTCACCGGCTTGCCCGAAGCGCAGTTGCACTACGCGGGTGAGCTTCTCGAGCCGGACCAATGGACCCTCGAGGAGCGCCGCATTCTCCCCGCGCACAAATTGATAGTCGGTGACGCCGCACACACCCACTTATACGTTTCAGAAGAAACCGCCGAAGTGGCGCTAATAACGACTCGCGGTAGCCGCGCTCTCGCATGGTTTGCCGCTATCCCGCATTGGATGTACTTCGCCCCGCTGCGACAAAACGGGCCCTTATGGCGGCAAGTGGTGCTTTGGACTTCAGGCGTGGCAGCCGTCCTGGCGCTCATCGGCATCATTCTGGGTTTCACGCAATACTCCACGCGATACTTCGGCCTCATGCGTTGGCACTATGTGTCCGGAGTCGCGTTCGGAGTTTTCTCGCTAACATGGGTTTTCAGCGGACTCCTATCCATGGAACCATTCTTCTGGGCATCCGGCGGTGGAACCGGCAATCGAGTCTCGCAGGCACTACGAGGCGGCTTGCTGGATCTGGCCGGGTTTCCGAAGTTTGTGCTGCCGGAACAAAAAATCAAAGAAGTCGAATTTGTCCGGATTCAGGGCGAGCCGTACTACCTGGTCCACAACGGCTCACCGGAACCTCTCCTGATCTCAGCATTTTCTTCGCAGGTTCGCCGCGACTTGTTCTCGACTGAGTCGCTTCTCACGCGCGTGAAGCAAGGCAATCCCGGTGTTGCAATCGTCGAGTCGATCCTTCTGTCGAATTACGATTCCTACTACCACCCCAGCGAACGCAAGCCTCCGCTTCCAGTTCTCCGCGTGAAATTCGCGGACCCGGATGCAACCTGGATTTACATCGATCCCCACATGAGCCAGGTTGTGAGCCGCTTCACGCGCCGCGAACGCCTGCAGCGATGGATCTATCACGGCCTTCACAGCCTCGACTTCAATTTCTGGTACTACCAAGCTCCGGTCTGGACAATCACAATGGTCGCCCTGAATGCCGGTGGCGCACTGCTTAGCGTCATTGGCACACTGCTCGCCATCAAACGCGTGACTCGCAGCATCAAGCGGATGCATCTGTAGCGGCGGTCTATGACCGCCGCTACAGTTATGCCATTGCGGTTGCGGATGCTCGTCTTTACGATACCAAGTATGCCGAGAGCACAGCCACAGGCTGGCGAACCACTCATTTCGATCATCGTCGTGAACTGGAACGGGCTCGACTTGCTCGACGAATGCTTTGCGTCTCTGGCCAAACAAACATGGAAGAACAAAGAGTTCATCCTTGTCGATAACGGCTCGACTGACGGCAGCCGCGAACTCCTGATCTCATGGGCCGCGCGTCTGCCGAATGCGCAGACGATCCTTCTTCCCACCAACACCGGTTTTTGTAAGGCAAACAACATTGCTTTCTCACGTGCTCGGGGAGAATGGATTGCTCTCTTCAACAGCGACGCTGTCGCGGATCCAGAGTGGTTGAACGAGCTTGTGCGAAACGGCGATGCCGCGAACCGCATCGGCATGTTGGCCAGTAAAATCCTTTTCCAGGATCCAGCGGGCGTCATCGACAAGGTTGGTCATCTGATCTATTGGGATGGTCAAAACCGCGGCCGCGGCACAATGGAGACCGACGTGGGCCAGTACGACCAACCGGACGAGATTCTTTGGCCGGACGCGTGTGCCGCCCTATATCACCGCAAGGTGTTCGAAGAGACCGGCGGCTTCGATGAGTCGTTTTTCGCTTTCGGTGACGACGCTGATCTCGGAATGCGCGCGCGGCTCCTGGGTTGGAGCGCCTGGTACGTGCCCTCTGCTGTTGTTCACCATCGGCACTCCGCGAGCTTCGGTGTGTATTCTCCGCTTAAAGTGATGCTCGTGGAGCGTAACCGGCTACTGCTGGCCGTAAAAAACTTCCCTTGGCTTCTCCTATTGCAGAATCCGTTCTGGACGGTGAGGAGGCTGTGGTGGTACGCCTATGCCGTACTTCAACGAAAAGGAGCGGCTGCTCGTTTCGTGGAAACAAACGGGTGGCGTCAGACAGCGTTCAATTTCATGTGGTCGTATTTTAGTGCGATGAAGTTGTTGCCCGACGCCCTGCGAAAGCGGCAAAGAATCCAGCGGAGCAAACGTGTTTCCGATCGCGAATTGCTGCAGCTGCTTCGACGCTTTCAAATCGACGTGCGTGAATTGACACTACGCGATTAAGCAGCGAACCGCCGAGCGGTGCGGCGTGGTTATTCCGGGAGTACGCGCACAAAAAACGTGCGCGTACCACTCCCGGCTAAAATGAGCAGCATTCCCGGCATCTTCGCCGTCTACGGCACTTTCGGTTTTTCGAAAGACCTCTGTTCGGGAGTGAGGCTCTTCAGAAACGCCATCAGTTGCGCCCGCTCATCCTTCGAGATCATTTTGGGTTTGAGCTTCTCATCGAGATGAGGGTTTTTGATGCCGCCTTTCAGCATAAAGTCGACGGCATCATCGAGCGTCTTCGCTCGGCCATCATGAAAGTAAGGAGCCGTTTCCGTGATGCTGCGCACGGTTGGGGTTTTAAAAGCGCCTTGCATCGCTTCCGCGTCCGGATCGGTTCTGCCGGCTTTCTGAGCAGCATCGCCGAGAATCTTGCCGCGGCCGAGGTCCGGCATCGGCTTATCGAAACCGACACCGACGTTGTGGAATAACGTGTCGGTGAACAGCGGCGGAAGATGGCACAAGGTGCAGTTCGCCTTGTCCGTGTCGCTAAAGACGGCGAAGCCTTTGATCGCATCTTCAGAGACTGCGGACTTGTCACCCTGCTGGTATTTGTCCCACGGTGAATTTTCCGATTTAACGGTTCGAACGAACGTGGCAAGCGCCTTTGCAATGTTGTCCGCCGTCGCAGGACCATTGAAGACTTTTTGGAAATCCGACTTGTAAGCATCAATGCCGTTCAAAGTCATGGCAACGGCGTCGGGATCGCCGCCCATCTGGCCTCGCCATGCCGCGGCCACTTGGCCTTCAAGAGTTGCGGCACGGCCGTCCCAGTACCATTGCTTGTAGTAGCCGACATTGTAGAGGGTCGGCGTCTGCCGCGTGTTCATGCTGCCATCGAACTTCGTCGAAAGCGCCTGTCCATCGGCCCATCCCTTGTCCGGCAGGTGACAGGTTTCGCATGACATCTTGCCCGTCTTGGAAAGGCGAGTATCGAAGAAGAGCTTCTTGCCCAGCTCGACTTTTTCTGGCGTGATCGGGTTGTCTGCCGGCATGGCCATTTCGCCAAGCGGCCCCACGTCCGGTTTCGCCGCCGGCGTTGCGGGAGCCACGGACGGCTGTGATGCGGGTTTTTCGGAATTGCTCGCGCACGAAGCTACGAACACCAGTAATGCAAGCACAACGACCTTCACAGATTTCATGGATGTATCCCCCAATAAGCGTCGGGCCGACCGTCCGGATGGCTTCGGTACACCGCTTCGCGGGCCTCCTTACTACCGGCCGGTCCACCCACGCCATAAGCGTCGGGCCCACCGTCAGGTCCCCACGCCGTACACGTTGGCCCGGTGGGCCCGCGATTTTTGGTTAGGGCGTTAGGTTAGCTCACGCTCCCCATGCGGCGCACCAACAATTTTCGTGCGTGCCGGCGCAGCCGGCGGAATGCAGGCAGGAGCGTTGTGAGGCTCAGAAGAATCCCTCCCATGCTCAGCACGATGACGGTAATGTCCCACATCGGCCGCCGTAAACGAGAAACGGGAGATCCAGATCGTGAAGACCTTTGTACAGCCATCGATCCACGCGACTCATCCGATCGTAGCGAGTCATCTGCCCGTGTTGCGGGTTGAGATATAGCCACGTCTGCTCATTGAACCGAACTCGAAGAACAGGCAATGGCCGCGTTCCCTCCTGGCTGTAGTAGTAGGAGTCGTGTTCCTTCAACCACACATCAAACATGTCTTGATCGCTAAACCGCTTGAACACGCCATGCCGGGGTCTTAGGGCGGAAACGATCACGTGATCGCGATTCAACTGGACCGCGACTTCCAGAGGCTCGGCAGGCGGAGCCGTGGAAGTCTGTAGCGACAGCTGAAAGAAGATGTGAAGAAATTGACACGGCGTTCCCGCACTGCGGTGCGGTGCACGGAAATTAGCCAGGGTACGCGTCTTTTGCGTACCCCTGGGACTTGGTCGTCCGGGACGGATCGCACGCTGAAAGTGTGCGAGGAATTCTCGACACCCTTCAGGGTGCGGGATCGGTTTTGTTTCGATGGTTGGCTAATTTCCCTGCATCCCTTCGGGGTGTCGTATAGTCGATACCTGTTCCGTGCTTCCTACCTCGTATTGTAAACTGCGCCCCGAATGACAGCGCTCAACCCCGGATCACACCTCGGCCCTTACGAGATCCTCGCGCAAATCGGTGCAGGCGGCATGGGGGAAGTGTGGAAAGCGCGAGACACGCGGCTGGATCGCATTGTCGCGATCAAGGTTTCACACGAAGAGTTCTCCGAACGTTTCGAGCGCGAAGCGCGAGCCGTGGCCGCGCTGAATCATCCTCATGTTTGCACGTTGGTCGCGCGACGGTGCACGCCTGGTTTTTCGAACCAATCGAAAAGGTGGGCTGATCGATATCTACGAGAAGAGCGCCGCCGGTGGCGGCGAGGAACAACCGGTGCTGTCCTGGGAGACACAAGTTGCGGCCGGAGTGCGGTCCGTCACTCTGACCACTGCGGACTAGTCGGTCAACGGCGACATCATCTACTCCATACCAATGCTAGTGTCAGGGTACGACCTATGGTTCTTCCGAATCAACGGCGATCGCAAACCGCTAAAATTTATCGAGCTGCCATCGGACCAATTGCACGGCAACTTCTCTCCTAATGGACGCCTTGTGGCCTACAGCTCGAATGATTCCGGCCGCTTTGAGGTCCATGTTCAGAGGTTCCCGATCTCTGATAGCAAGTGGCAAGTCTCTACGATTGGCGGATATGAACCCCGGTGGCGTGGCGACGGACGCGAGACCTACTACCTGTCCGAAGACCGGCAGTTCATGGCTGTATCAGTTGGCCCAGGACCATCATTCGGCATCCCGAAACCGCTGTTCCAAACACGAGTTCCCGCCAGCGTGAATCCGTTGCGGACGCATTATGTCCCCAACCGCGACGGAAGCCGTTTCCATATCAATACCCAAACCGGCGATCCGCCACCCACTCCCATCACTATCGTCTTGAACTGGACGGCGGGGCCGAAATGATCGGGAAGACGATCGTACATTGGACAGCTCATGCCGTTCCGTAGCGCGCCGCACGATCAGTTCGTGTTAATTTCATGCAAGCCTCATGACGGCAAAACGCAAAATCGTCGACAAGCATGGCCGCATTTGGACGGCTGCCATTGTTCGATGGGAGGACGCCGAAGCCGAGATTTCCGGTTCTGGTACGAAGAACTCACGCCGGAGCAGCGCGTTGACGCGGTTTACGACGCGCTTGAAAGCTGTTTGAAAGCGAAAGGCATTGATGCGGTTCCGAGACTACGAAGAGTTTATCGGCGCATTAAACGATCAGGGGGCAAGATATTTAATCGTGGGAGCGCACGCCGTCGCTTACCACGCTCGACCTCGCGCAACTAAGGATTTCGACATCCTCATCGAACCAACTCCTGCAAACGCGCAGAGAGTGTTGGCCGCTTTAGCCATCTTCTTAGGTGCGGATCTTGGCTACACGGTCGACGACCTTATCGACGCGGAAACTTTTATCCAGCCGAACCGATATCTCTGGCTTTGAGTACCGGCTCTCGTCACGGACACCCAAACCGTGGTCGACTGTGAATTCAGTCTGCCTAACGGCTTGCCGATCAGCCGCGATTGGCGCGAGAGTTACTTCGTCAGAAGAGGAACCAATGCGCGCCGGTCGTCGGCTGCAGCGGCGTGTTAGACGGCTGGAGATGTTCTCTGCGTCCCGTTGCATCGCTCGTTATCAACGTGATGACTGATCGAGGCACTCGGCCCACAACCTCGCAACCAGTTCAGCAGCGCTTGGCAGGTCCCTTACATCATCGACGCCCTGCCCGGCGAACAGTGCCATGTCCGTGATAGCTCCTCGAAGATCGCGTTGCGGTGATGCAAAGTTGTAACGAAGGATCGACGTTCCGTCCGATCGCCTTGCGACCACGTCACCCTCGCCTGGCCGCCGACCAACAGGCGGACTGCCAGCCGCCTCCCATCGCTCGAGAGTCGGGTTACGCAACGAGCGATGAGTTGCGCCCGGCCACCCGTCCTGAAAGCACACCGACATGCTTGTTTCGCTCCCTCTCGACTTGATGAGAACGTTCTTGTAATCCGGGTGCGCCAGACTCTCTTGCGTGGCCACGAAGCGAGTTCCGAGCATGGCACCAGAGGCGCCCGCGAGCAGCGCAGCGCGGATCTTCCTGCCGTGGGCGATGCCCCCGGCTGCCAATACTGGCGTTTTCCCCGCCTGATCCAGAACTTTGGGAAGTAGCTCGTAGAGTGCAATGCTGGACTGGACGTGACCGCCAGCTTCAACGCCCTGACACACCAGATAGTCGGCACCCAGATCCAACGCCGATCGCGCACCGCTTGCGTTTGCGACTTGTACGCCGAATTTCGCTCCGGCGCCACGAACCGCCGAAATCATCTCCTTTGTCGGCAACCCCCAGGAGAAGTGCAGGACGGGTGCTCCAGTTTCGAGAACTACTGGAAGCGACGCAGAGTCGAACGCCAGGATGTAGTTCACCGCAAAGCGTCGCTCCGTGCGTGCGCGCACAGTTGCAACCGCCCTGCGGGCGTCCTCAGGAGTGAGCCGAGTGCCACCGAGGATGCCCATACCACCAACACCGGAAACGGCGGCGACAAGGTCAGGACCAGCTCCGCCGTGCGGTGCTTGAAAGATCGGATACTTCAGACCGAAAAACTCCATCAACTCCATGGCTCTCGGCGTGGGAAGCTGCCGTTGCGGGTCCTGAGCTGTGGCGCGCTTTGGGTTGGACATGGTCAGCGCCGCACCCGCGATTGCGCTGTTCTTGAGAAAGTCCCGCCTCGTAGAAGCCATAACTCTGTTCCTCCTCGGCTAGACGCCGCCGGGAAACGCGAGTCGGCGTGGTGAAAACCTGCGAACCCTTCCGACTCCAACAACAAGCGTTCCGATAATCCAATTCAAGCCGTCTAACGCTGGGCATGAGCCGCGGCGCGTTTTCCGCGCCGTGGCTCATGCCCTTGTTAGACGCCAATCTCACGGACTTCGCCCTTCTTCAAGAATGGCAGCACTTTCAGTAAAGCTGGCACGATTGGTCGCAGGTCTGCAGGTCTGTCGAACGGTTTGTGTGTGCGGTCATAACCACAACCCCGATGCCCAGGCTTTGGACATTTTGTTGAAACGACAAGTTTCGATCTGTCGTGACGAAAACCTCAAAAACTTTGGCTGGGAGAGCCAGCAATTCGCCATTTCCCTTTGATTTCCAGCCCATCTGTG
>QHXA01000431.1:4571-10919 GCA_003222755.1 Acidobacteriota bacterium | reverse complement strand
TTCCGTGCCTCTCGCCTTCGGCCCATGACAGGTGATGCATTCCGCAATGTAAGTTTTTCTGCCGCGTGCGGCGGCATCTGCGTCGATGACCTGTTTATCGTCCGGCCCGGGTCCCCCGATACCTCGCCCTTGAGCGTGAAGGCCTACCGCCGCTGCCGCGATGATCACGGCCGCAAGCAAACACGTTCCCGATGAATGCTGCATGCCAATTCTCTCTTTTGGTATTTAATGGGGACGACTATAGCACGAGTGGTTCTCCTCTAAAATTTCGACCACTCCTGAACTTCAGTGGGACAGACACACCGCGACTCGTGTTTCAAACCGACCTCATGCGTTCAGTCGTGGTCTTGCGCGATCGATACGGCACTGAGATCGGATCTTATCTGCGCAAAGGACATCCGACTCAAAGTAAGTTTCCAAGTACAAATTTCACGCCGGCGGAAGTTCAGGAGCTTTCTCATTTTCTGAAAGACCTCGTCAACCAGACTCTGCGATCTACATATCAGATCCAAAATGTGCTCACAGGCGAGCCCAAAGCAGGCGCCGCGTATTTCAATGGTGACGGCAAGTGCAGTACGTGTCATTCGCCTGCAGGAGATCTCGCCGGAATCGGTAAGAAATACGATCCACCCACGTTGCAGCAGCGATTTCTTCTTCCCAGACGTTCTCTTCCGGTCACGGTGACCGTTACATCTCCATCCGGTCCGGCTGTTTCCGGAGAGCTCGTTCAGATGGACGACTTCAATGTATCGCTGCGCGATTCTTCCGGCGAATATCACTCGTGGAAGCGAACGCCGGGCCTGACGATTGTTAAGAACGATCCGCTGGCCGCGCATGTTGAATTGCTCGACAAATACACCGACAAGAACATCCATGACGTTGTTACATATTTGGAGACGTTGAAATAGTGAAGCCAATCAAACTCTGGATCGCATTCACATTGCTGACAACGACAGTATTAGGTCAGGGTCCGCTGAACCCGGCGAAGCTGCTTCAGCCGGCCACCGATACATGGCCGACGTACAATGGCGACTATTCGGGACGCCGCTACAGCCCGCTTTCGAAAATCAACGCTTCGAACATTAACTCGCTGAACCTTGCCTGGGTTCACCGTGTGGTTTCCACGAACAACTTCAGTGGAACGATCAAGGCAACGCCGTTAATTGTAAATGGCGTGATGTACTTTACCTTGCCCGATCACGTCTGGGCTGTGGATGCGCGTACGGGCCGCGAGATATGGCGTTATGTATGGAAGTCAAAGGGCGGCATTCATATCGGAAATCGCGGGGTCGGCATATTCGGAGACTGGCTCTACTTTGAAACACCGGACTGCAATCTTGTGGCTCTCAACCTGAACGACGGCAAGGAACGATGGCACCAGCAAATCTGCGATCTGGACCGCATGTACTTCGCCACCGCCGCTCCTATAATCGTGAAGAATCACATCATCACCGGTATCAGTGGCGATGATCTGGACGTCCCGGGATATCTGCAGGCGCGCTCGCCTGAAACAGGTGAGTTGCAGTGGCAGTGGAATGTCGTACCGAAGCCCGGCGAGCCCGGTTCCGAGACGTGGCCCAATGCCGAAGCGATGGCACACGGTGGCGGCATGACATGGGTTCCAAGTACCTATGACCCTGAGCTGAATCTCCTCTATTTAGGCACGGGGAATCCACAGCCTGTGATCGCCGGAAAAGGCCGAAAAGGCGACAACCTCTACACCGAATCCATCGTGGCGCTCGATGCCGATACCGGAAAGTTGGCGTGGCATTTTCAATCTTCTCCCCACGACACCCATGACTGGGATGCTGTGCAAACACCGGTGCTCTTTGACGGCGAAATCAACGGGCAGAAGCAAAAGCTTCTCGCGCAGGCGGCCCGCAACGGCTGGTTCTTCGTTCTCGATCGAACGAATGGAAAAAATATTTCCTCGACGGAGTTTGTAAAGACGAACTGGGCGGTGGGTGTTGACGAGAAAGGTCAGCCGATTCCGAATCCGGCAAAAGAACCGCAGCTTGACGGCGCTCTGGTATCGCCCAACCAAGCAGGTGCAGCAAACTGGCACCCTCCCAGCTACAACCCCGATACCGGTCTTTTCTATGTCAACGCGGCGCGTGCCTTTAGCGTGTATTACATCATGGACGATGACGAGAAGCCGGAAGGGTGGGGTGGAAACGATCGCACTGTTTTTTCCGAGGGGATGTTGCAGGCGATCGACTACAAGACGGGCAAAATCCGCTGGAGCCACAAGTGGGAAGGAACGGCCCGTTCGGGCGTCTTGAGCACCGCAGGCAATCTGGTTTTCACCGGCGATCCTTCGAACAATTTCGTAGCGCTGAATGCGCGAACAGGCGAACCGTTGTGGCATGTTAATCTAGGCGCCGCTGTCAGCAATGGCCCCATCACTTACGAACTCGATGACATGCAGTATCTGGTCGTGGCTGCCGGCGACACGCTCTACGCCTTCGTGATGCTGAACAAATAGGTAGGAGGATCGATGAACCGCAGGCAATTTCTCTCGAGCCTTGGCGGTGCGGCGGTGGCGTTCGCGCAAACACGCACGGCCGCTCCCGTACAGCGGAAGGGACGGCTCAAACAGGCAGTCACGCGCGGTGTATTCAGCCGCAACATGCCATTCGAGGATATGTGCCGCGAAGCCGCGCGGCTGGGCTGCAAGGGTTTCGATCTCATCGGCCCGGCCGATTGGCCGATGCTCAAAAAGTATGGACTCGTTCCCACGATGTATCCAATCGGGCCGGGCGGAACAATTGCTGATGCGCTCAATCGCAAAGAGAACCACGACAGGATCGAAAAATCACTACGTGCGGCGATCAATGAAGCTGCGGCCAATGGAGTACCGAACATCATTACGTTCTCAGGCAACCGCAGGGGAATGGCTGATGCAGAAGGCGCCGAGAATTGCGTTGCGTTCCTCAACCGGGCGAAAGCACAGGCTGAGGACAAAGCAGTAACTATTTGCATCGAGCTTTTGAACAGCAAAGTGAACCACAAGGACTATATGTTCGATCACATGGGTTGGGGCGTCGACGTAGTGTCGCGAGTCAATTCACCGCGCGTGAAGATCCTCTACGACATTTATCATGCGCAGATTATGGACGGGGATATCGTTCGCAACATCCGCGATAATTTCAAGTGGATTGGCCATTTTCATACCGGCGGCAATCCCGGCCGCCATGATATCGACGAGTCGCAGGAGCTGAACTATCGTTTTGTCGCGCAGGCCATCGTTGATCTCGGTTTCACCGGCTATTTGGCCCACGAATACACGCCGGAAGAAGGACACGATCCGCTGGCGGTGCTGGACAAGGCCCTCGGGATTTGCGACGTCTAGTGGGTCTCGCGTACGCGAATGTTGCGGAACGCGAGGGTGCCGGTGTGGTCGCCCTGCAGGCAATGTGCCCTTTCTTTGCACGGCCGAAATTGGGGTATGCTGCGAACTTGCTCATCTTCACTTTGGCTTCCCAGTCGGGAATCCAGAGTTCGTATTCGAGCAGCTTGATGCCGTTCAGCCAGTGCTCGACGTGAGCACTCTTTGCGACATCGCCCGGAATGTCCCAACCGCCGATGCAGCCGTCAAACTCGCCGAAAGGTTTGTCAATAGATCTTCCGTTCTCGGATGCCTGCATGTGCAACTCCAATTTCGTCGAATAATACTATCGGCACGAGTACAATTCCGCGCAGAAAGTTAGGACCAGCGACGCAGATGACTTCAACCGTTCGGATCAAACTCTCAGCCATGATGTTTCTCCAATATTTTGTCTGGGGCGCATGGTCCGTGACCATGGGAACGTGGCTGTCGGAGACGCTCCATTTTTCGGGTGAACAGATCGGGCTCGCCTATGGCACCACCGCGGTAGCTGCGATGATTTCGCCATTCTTTATCGGAATGGTTGCCGACCGGTTCTTCGCGACCGAACGACTGCTCGCCGCGCTCCACATAATCGGTGGTGTTATCTTGCTTTACGCAGCGACGCAGACGTCTTTCATTCCGCTCTACCTGGTCCTGCTTGCTTACACGTTGTGCTACATGCCGACACTCGCACTGACGAATTCGCTGTCATTCCGGCAGATGGATGATCCGGGACGCGAGTTTCCGGGCGTTCGGGTTCTTGGGACCATTGGCTGGATTGCCGCGGGTCTCCTCGTCGGGACCATGGGTGTGGAAGCAACATCGGTCTGGCGGCCGCGGGCTCCGTTGTGCTTGGAATATATTCGCTTGTATTGCCCCATACGCCGCCGCAAAAAACAGGCCACCGCGTCACATGGAGCGAAGTGCTCGGCCTGGATGCTCTAAAACTGCTCCGCGATTCTTCTTTCTCAATCTTCGTGCTCGGATCATTCCTTATCTGTATTCCACTGCAGTTCTATTACACATTCACCAATCCATTTCTGAATGAACTGAATGTAACGAATGCTGCGGGCAAAATGACTTTGGGGCAAATGTCGGAGATTTTCTTTATGCTCGTGATGCCGTGGTTTTTCCGCCGGCTCGGCATCAAACAGATGCTGCTCGCCGGAATGGGGGCATGGGCAATACGATATTTGTTATTCGCCGCCGGAAACAATGGAACGCTGGTATGGATGCTTTATGCGGGCATCATTTTGCACGGCGTGTGCTACGACTTCTTTTTTGTCACCGGACAAATCAATGTTGATCGGAAAGCTCCCGACAACCTGCGCGCGGCCGCGCAAGGCTTCATCGCATTCGCGACACTCGGAGTCGGCATGTTCATCGGTTCGTGGCTTTCGGGAAAGGTGGTTGACGCGTTCAGGCTAGGCATCGCTGCGGAGACACGTCACATGTGGAACCGCATATGGCTAGTTCCCGCCGCGGGTGCCTCCGCCGTCCTGGTCTTATTCGCTGTGTTCTTTCGAGTATCGGAAAAAGCCGAGTCCATCCTTCAACCCGAAGAAGAGATCCTGCATAAATAAGAACCAAAGACTTGCAGCCGGACTTTACACCTGTAGTCGCGTTTGACAAGCGCCACGGCTAGGACCTCTGCGAACGGCTTTGGCGGAGATAATGAGGACTATAGCTAAGGCCGTGCGGCGTCATTATTTTTTGGGCCTCTTTTTCCCGAACAAATTCCTCCTTAGAACGGCGGATCTCCTCCAGTTCCTCATTGGTACAATCGCGCATCGTAATTTCTTCACGTGGCACGAAGAAAACCTGCCCGATGGGCATATTGTGCGCTGTGGAGATCCCTTCTCCAGGCTGAAGAACATAGCGGAACTCGGTTTCGTGGGCGTACCAATCCGTCTCGACCCGAACGACCAACATTGGAGCAACGGGCCGATCGATCATGTTGAAAATTGGAGTGTAGACGGTGTCCCATCCCTGTGGCGTCCGGAAATTTGTGGCGCCGCGCATTGCGATCGCTCCCGGAGGTGTGGCGAGATCTTCAGGAACGATAAATGCGCGCATCAGTCGCAGTGCATCATTGCGATTCATCGCGGTCTTCCGGCTCAAGATCGAGACATCTTCCTTGATCATTCCGATCGTGCCCACCGGCAACACGATCGTGACGGAGAAGATCGGTTCGAAGTCTCCTGTTGGTTTCTTTAAAGAGTAAATGAATTGGTAACGTCCCTCTCCCTGGAACTCGATATGAAACGATTCCTTCTCCGTGAGCGGAGGATAGACGAGAAATCCAAGAGCGCTGCCGGCCTCCAAGACGGGGCAGTGGCGCGCGTGTTGAGGCAAGAGAGGTCGCAGACCCTCGCGATGGGGTTTCATGCCGACACCCGGACGAACGGAGTTGTAGAAAAGCCGTACTTCCATTGACGTATAGTAGGTCAGGAACATCTCAAATCCGAAATCCGAAATATCAGATTGGACTGGCGCATCAGACAGTCCAATTTGCTATTTCGGATCATTTCGGATTTGAGATGCAGGACTTGCCAATTTCAAAATTTCTTCGCTCGATTGCGTGAGTCAAGTGCGATCAAGGAAATTTAATGGGTGTACGTAGTACCAGCGCCGAGAAATCTTATCGGCGAGAGCGGCTCGCCGTCTTGGACGGGCCGGACTCTCGCCGCGTCTACCTTCCATTGCTTCTGTTGTTGCTCGCAGGCAGCGGGTGCGCAGCGCTTATCTACGAAATTGTTTGGTTCCAATTGCTTCAGTTAGTGATCGGGTCGTCGGGTGTTTCGTTGGGTTTGCTGCTGGCTGCCTACATGGGTGGATTGTGCGCCGGCAGTGTCCTGTTGCCGCGACTTGTCCGCCGCCGCATTCATCCACTGAAAGTCTACGCAGCTCTGGAACTAGGGATCGGTTTTCTTGGCGTATTGGTCTTGTTTGCCGTTCCGATTGTTGCTCGTTTGTAC
>QHXA01000431.1:0-4564 GCA_003222755.1 Acidobacteriota bacterium | reverse complement strand
AGACTCGACGACGGCCGGCCTGCTCGGTCTCGTATTGAGAGGCTTCGTTGCCGGTGCGTGCCTGCTTCCCCCGACATTATTAATGGGCGGCTCCTTGCCCGCGATCGCGCGCTGGCTCGAAACTACACCGAAGGGCGTCTCATGGCTCGGACTGCTCTACAGTGGCAATATCGCCGGCGCCGTGTTCGGGTGTTTTATTTCCGGCTTCTATCTGCTTCGGGTTTACGACATGGCGGTAGCAACTTACGCGGCCGTCGGGATCAATGTCGCCGTCGGAGTAATCAGCTTTGTTCTGTCGACGCGAACTGATCATGAGGATACTGGCGAAAGCCTCAGTCCGGCCCGGACCGTGCGGGTCAGACGAGTGGGGTTCATATACCTCGCCATTGGCATCTCCGGATTGGCCGCCTTGGGGGCTGAAGTCGTCTGGACCCGATTGCTATCGCTTCTTCTCGGCGGAACGGTTTATACATTCTCGATCATTCTCGCAGTCTTTCTCTGTGGCTTATGGTTAGGCAGCAGCGCTGGGGCGTTTGCAGCTCGTCGGGCTCCACATCCGGTCCTGGCGCTGGCGGCGTGTCAGATTCTGCTGGTTATATCGATCGGATGGACTGCATACGCATTAGCGTATTCACTTCCATATTGGCCCGTGGATCCGTGGCTTTCCCTGAATCCTTTTTTTAATTTCCAACTTGATTTGGTGCGGTGCGTCTGGGCAATCCTTCCGGCGACGCTCTTATGGGGAGCAAGTTTTCCACTTGCATTGGCAGCCGCGGCGGAGCCCGGAGAAGATCCTGCAAAGCTTTCGGGAGAGGTTTACGCTGCGAATACCGCGGGCTCGATTGTTGGAGCGTTAGCTTTCAGCCTCTTTCTCATCCCTGGTCTAGGCACGCGCGGCTCTCAGCAAATCCTGATTGCTCTAGCGGCCGCGGGGGGGATTGCAGCCGCAATTTCAGCGATGGGCCATCGAACGATACGCAATACCGGCATTGCCGTTGTCTTGACTGCAGTTGCATTTTCGATGGCTGTGATCTTCTCAGTGCACGATGTACCGTGGGAAGTGATTGCGTATGGACGCCGCATTGCCCCGACGATCCGCGCAGCCGATTTATACGGTGACGGCAATGCGACGAAAGTTCTCTTTAGAGGAGAAGGGATAAACTCGTCTGTTCTCATTGCGGAGAGGGCGGGGCAACGGCATTTTTATGTAAGCGGCAAAGCGGAAGCGTCGAGCGCTCCGGCCGACATGCGTCTGGAACGTATGATGGGACACATCCCGGCACTTCTTCATCCGAATCCGCGTTCGGTACTCACGGTGGGATTCGGCGCCGGCGTAACGGCCGGCTCGTTTGTTCCCTACCCGGACGTTGAGAGTCTCGTCATCTGTGAATTGGAGTCGTTGATCCCTCCTGCTTCAACGGAATTTTTTGGTCCGCAGAACTACTCGGTGATGCACGACGCGCGGACGCACATCATTTATGACGACGCACGACACTTTATCTTCACGACTAAACAGAAGTTTGATGTCGTCACGACAGATCCGATTCACCCGTGGGTCAAAGGGACTTCGACTCTTTATTCGAAGGAATATTACGAACTTGTGAAAGCGCACTTGAACGGGGGTGGCGTTGTCGCGCAGTGGTTGCCGATTTACGACAGCGATCCAGCAACCGTGAAAAGCGAGCTTGCCACGTTTTTTGAAGTCTTTCCCAACGGCACGGTATGGAGCAACTATACGCAGAAGGAAGGTGGATACGATCTTGTGCTGATCGGTGGAAATACCGGCGCGATCGATCTCGACTCCATCCAGGGACGTCTCGATCGTCCGGAGTATGCGAAAGTGCTGGCATCAATAAGCGATGTCGGCTTCCATTCCGCAGCGGAGATTTTTGCGACGTATGCGGGACGCGCGGTCGACCTTAAGTCTTATTTCGCCGGGGCTCAAATCAACGATGACATGAATCTGCGTTTGCAATACTTGGCCGGATTGGGAGTGAATTCTATGGCCTTCCAGAAAGTATTCGCCGAAGTCATGAGCTATAGGAAATTTCCAAACGATCTGTTTCGCGGGTCCGAGGGACGCATCGATGTGCTTCGAACCCTGCTCCGCGTCAAGCGTTAATAGAATTCTGCCGCCATTCAAGCTTCACATTGATTGCGCACGTTAATCCCGACGCTATATGCTAACCGGTAAACCAGATCAAAATGGGAGGATTGGCGATGACATCCGCGATCAGGCCTACTGTTAAAATTGCACCCAATAATCCGGTCTTTGATCTGCCGGTGATTGTCGCCATCGAAGAAGGGCTGTTTTCCAAAGCGGCGCTCGATGTCAGCTTCTCGGCGACTTACTCAGATCGAGAAAAGGACAGTGCTGAAAAGCCCGTTCTGGCCCGCCTGAAAGAAGAGCTTTTCGAGTGCGGCTCAGCCGATACCTATAACGTATGCGAGTGGGCCAGCATCGACCGGCTGGAGCGCGGCCAGCGTGACGGCAAGGTGGCGGCGTTGCGCGCGGCGATCGCGGCACAAGCCATCCTGACATTCGATGACAAGCTGCAAACGCCACGCGATATGTTCGATGTTCCGGTCGTCGTTCAGGAACTGACGGGCTCGCATTACACGACGATCCAGATGCTCGAAAGCGCAATCGGTCGCGAGCACATCAATATCCAAGCGGGTGGATTGCCGCAAAAACGCTGGGAAGGGCTGAAGAACGGTGTCTACCGCGCGGTGACGGTGATGGAACCCTTCATCAGCCTCGGTCTGAAGGAAGGCGCACACATCATCGCGGCTTCATTTTATCGGGGTGGCGAGGTTGTGGCCGCAGAATTGACGCCGGAACAGCGCAACTCTTACTACGATGCAGAGAATAAGGCGGTCGATCTTATCAATGCCGATTTTTACAAGTATGCGCATCATGTCGCCTCACAAGCCAAGGGCGCATTAAAGCCACACGAGTTGTTGCGGGCGTTTGTTCACTACAAGCACGTCGACTTCTACGATGAAGCGCTATTCCATCGGGCGTACGAGTGGATGAAAGCGCGCGGAATGACCGATGGTCAGAGCGAGCACGCTGCCTTGGTGATTGGCTGATCCTGTAGCGGCTGGCCGGTCTCAATATTGCCGACGATCAACATGTACGAGAGGGCTCCAACCAGACATGGCGCCGGCCACGACAAAGGAACTCGCGAACGAGCCGGTGGCATTGACGATATAGCCGGTAACGATTGGCGCCAGTAATCCCCCGATGCTGCCGAAGAAATTCTGAATGCCGGTCAGAGCACCCACCATCGTCCGCGGCGCCAAATCGATCGGAAATGAATTGACCGAACCGGTCGCCAGTCTCAGAAATCCCACGCAGAAAGTCAAAAGGGTAACGGCAAGCCAGCTTTGCTCTACATATGCCGCTGTGACGACAAGCACAGTCGATACAGACAGGCCGGCTCCGATGATGCTCTTGCGAGACAGTGTAGTCGAAACGCCGCGTTGAATCAGGTAATCGCCAAGCCAGCCGCCGCCCAACGTGCCCACCACGCCGGCCCAGAAAGGAAGTGCGGAAACGATCCCGGATTTCAACAATGTCATCTTGCGTTCGAGCACGAGGTATCCCGGCAGCCATGTTACGAAGAAGAAATACGCGTACAAATATCCCATTTGACCCAGCGCGATTCCCCAGGTTGAGCGATACCGGAAAAGCGAAATCCAAGAAATCTGCTGCGCGTTGTCGTTACGCGCGGCCGGCTGTCTGCCAATAGTTTTGTCGGGGTACAAAGCAAACCAGGCCGCTGTCAGCAGCAAACTGGCACCGCCAATTAAATAGAAGACCGCTTGCCACCCCAAACTTGCCAGAATGAATGCAGCGATGGTGGCACCCGCCGCGACGCCCACCTGGTTTCCTGCAAACGCGATCGCGATGACCCTTGCGCGCTCATGAATGCCGAACCCGCGTGAAACTGCAAGCGCGCCTGCAGGGATCAGGGCGGTCTGTCCAAAACCAAAAACCATGCGCATCAAAAACAGAGAGACCGCAGCGGTCGAGACCGGCAAAGCGATCGTGGATATGCCCCAAACCAGGGACCCCACTCCCAGGACCAGATATGGACCGAATCGATCCACGATGGAACCCACCATCGCCAATCCGGCCGAATAGGACCAGTTCCACCCCGACAGGATGTAACCCATGGTCTTTGGCGAAAAGCCGTACAGGCGCATCAAAGTCGGAGCGACAACGCTGAAAGCAAACCGAATCATGAAGGAGAACAACTGCGCTCCGAAGAGCAGGCTGCATGTAATGATCTTGCTCGTACGCTCGTTTTTCGCTTTCATGATTGCCGGCAAGCCCTCAGACCGCCTCGTGTGACGCAGAAAGTATGCACCGCCGCGGCACTGATGGGAAAAGTTTCCATAATCAGGCCAGTGTTCACCGTGTTCACCTGAAGTCGAAACCTACTTTGTTGAGCTAACGCGAGTCCGCAAGGTTGAGCGTCTAAGTGGCTCCCATCATCATCACCGAAACAGTCCGTTCGCGCGCGCCGTCCAATTCGACAAAGAAAATGCGTTGCCA
>QHXA01000463.1 GCA_003222755.1 Acidobacteriota bacterium | reverse complement strand
CCGAAATCAGCGCCGGGACGAACTTCCAACGGCGCAGCACCCTGTATATCGGCCGTTCCTGGATAATAAACGGCTGCGTACGCCTCGCCGGTCTTAGTCGCCGGCCCACGCCCTGCAGCATGGGGAGTTGCAGCTTCAAACATTTTTACGACCACATCACTGGTCCCTAATGGCAACGCGGTGACGTAGTATGTTCCCGGAGGAAGCCAGAAAAGACGATACTCACCGCGGTCATCGGTTTGGTCCGTTCTCATGGCCGTGAGCATCGGTGCTCCTTCCGCATAGACATACTTCAGCGCTTGTACCGTTATCTGGGCCATCGGATCGCCATTTGCATCGTAAACGCGCCCCGATATAGCGCCATATGGAACCATGACGACTCGAATGTCCTTCACGAACTGTCCGGTATCGACCGAGACCGGCCGGCTCTCCTGATATCCGGCGCGTGACACCTTGATCTGATAACGGCCAGCCGGAAGATTACGGAACTCGAATTTGCCGTCATTACCTGTGGTCATGACGACGGGTTCACGGGCGCTGCCGCCCCTCATCTCAACGACCGCTCGAACGACGGGTTGCGAAGTTCCAACCTGAACGACAGTCCCCGCAATAGATGCCGTTCGCGGCTGCTGCACGAACAGCGCAAGAGCGAAAATGCCGAGTAGATTCATAGTGGAGCAATATTGCCATAATCTTCCACGCTGAGACAGAAATGGAGCAGTGAAGGTCCGATTCACAACAGAGTTTTGCGAGACGTGAGAGTCTCCGTAGATACGGATTATCGCGTTGGTCCCTGTGTATAATGCTTAAACGTTGTAACAGTCCGAAAAGGAGGATCTCCGTGAAATACTCTGCCCGATTGCTTTTGACAATCGCTGTGTTGACGATTACCGCACAGAGTACCTCGGCCCACTTCAAGCTTTTGGAACCGGCATCTTGGCTAATTGAAAGCGACCGCGGCGATCCTCAGAAGTCCGGTCCGTGTGGTGGTTCAAACACCGATTGGGGTAAACCCAGCTACATTATTTCGAAAGCCGTTGGAGGCCAGAAGCTGCACATCAAGGTTCAGGAAACGGTATACCACCCCGGACACTACCGCGTGGCATTAGCGGTGAACTCGCCCAATGAACTGGCGCCCGACCCGCAAGTCGCAACTAAAGATAGCGAGCGAGGTCCATTGTCGGTATCGGCGGTGATTCAGAATCCGCCTCAGATTCCGGTCCTAGCCGACGGCCTCTTTGTCCATTCCACACGGCCAACCGGTTCGATGGAACCGTTTGAAACGGACGTGCAGTTGCCGAACATCAGCTGTAAGAAGTGTACTCTGCAAATCGTACAGTTCATGGCCGAGCACGCTTTTAATAATCCCGGTGGGTATACGTATCACCACTGCGCGAACGTGCAGATCACTGCAGATCCGTCGAAGCCGCTCGACAAGGCGTGGCCTGCTGAACGTTAAAGGCTCGTCATTCAGCAACGCCACCTGACGATGACCTTAAGCTTTCGTAAAGCCGCTGCGTTCCAGGGCATCCCGCAGACACAATGCTGTGAAGAATGGATGCGGGCCATCTCCATGATCGATGACGCCGGCCGCCTGGGGCGTAGTGACTGTTTTTCGAGTCTCGATCCAGGTTTTAGCCGGAATCACGGCGGCGCTGATGCGGCCATCGTTTCTCGACCTGAAGTAGGGTGCCGGGGGCAGGCTCTGGATGCTTTCCTTGAGCAACTTGTCGTGGGCGGTCGGAATTGTCACGGTGTTGTACAAGCGAATCATCTTTTCTTTATTGTGCGTCTCCCACCGGAGCGCCTGGCCGACGATGGTCTGAAGAGCGTTTCCGCTGCCTTTGGATTGGGGCGGATCGAAAAAGTAGAGTTCCATGATCTTGTTTTCGTAAAACGCGCGGACAGTATCCAGAGCAGCCGGCATTAACGCCTCACTCTTCCTGATGAAGTCCGCAAGCGAGAGGTGGCCGCTCGAGAAGGCGCACAAAGCGGTCCGGCCTACGATCGGCGTGCGATAGATTCGACTTTCGCGACATCTTACCCAGACGATCTCTTTCAGGATTTTCTCCATCGATTCAGCGTCGGCGAAGTCTCCCGTGTTCGCGCCCGGCGCGTGTAGTGGCACAACCAGGATTACTTTGCGATTCGCCACTTCCATTTGATAAGGAAAGCCCATTCTTGTATCGATCATGCTGCCCCTGGCCCGCCCTACTCCGGTCAGGGGCAGGAGCGCGGCGCCCTCTCCGGGCAAGGGATCGTTCTGGTAGAACAGCCATTGCCAAAAGCCATACATCAGGAAATCCCAACCGAACGGATACCCGAAGTAAAAGACCGGTCCCGCCTGAACACGGTTACGGAAAAGAACGAGAAACGGGGCTCCCTCGACCGCTTCGGCGGGCTTGAGGGATTTGGGCCAGATAACTGCAAACAGCTTCGGCAATGTCCCGGCGACCTCGAAGATCTGCAGGTCAAACTGTGGGGCAATCGTTTTCTTTTCCAGATCGAGCCGCCCGTTGCCGGAAAGGAAGGAGGGATCGATTGGCTTGATCTGGTTCACACTAACGGAAGGAAACGTCGCGAACGGCCGGGGATCCAGGGGAAACTTCGGGTGCCGGTCTTCGTTGTTTCCATGGCGGGGCCCGTGAGTCCTATCATTGAGGAGATCCCCGGACTTCACGGTGACTTCCTGAAGCCTCGAAAGGCATGCGACCAGAAACGTGACATTCCCCGCCGAACGCGGCAATCCTTGCCAGGGGAAAAACTGGATCTCGCTTCTGCCAATGGGTTGGACAAAGCCTCCCTCGTATCTAAAAACGCCTTGCGCGGGGAAGAACCGCTTGGGTGGCCGCGCAACGATCTGAAATCTTGTCGGTTGGGGAAACGACAATTCGAAGACGGGTCCAGCTTTAATCACAGGACCGAGGGTAGCTGTCTGCGTGTCAACGACCCGTATTTCGAATGCGCAGTCGACGTGTTTGCCTTCCGCGTTCTGCGCAGTCAGCCGAAGTAGATCCATTATGATTCTCCGCAGCTTGTCATCGTGTCCCGTTGTTGATCGTTTCTTCGAAAATCACGTCGTTTCCAACTGTGAAGTCCTCGTTCGCGGGCTCGTTTCCTCCTGCGGGAAGTGCCGAGTCGATCGCCGATTGCACCAGTCCCGGATCTCTCTGTGGCGGTCGAAGGCTTCCCACGATGAGCCGGGTAGGTGCACTGATGGGCGTTTTGCCTTCAAAAAGTATGAGGGTGACCGGCGTTCCAGATGGGAAGCCAGTGAGGTCAAACGACCGAGAGTCTCCCGGACCCGGTGTGGAATCTGAAAACGGGATACGGCGAAGTTCGGTACCGTCGGGCTGGAAAACGCCAAGTACGACCGCTTGTAAATCCTTCGCGATCACTTCAGCGAGCCACTGATTCCCCTCCCTTACGCTCTCGCAGGGCGATCGGTTCGCGAGTCGGTCGTAGAATCGGCAAGCGAAGGTGTCGCGCGTGTCCTGGTATTCTCTGCGCTCGTCTGGTAGCCGTTTGCTCCGGCGCTTCTCGCCATCCGACCAGAACCTTTCCCGGCATCCGGCCACGCCATCCTTGGCGTGAGGGCAAGGCCAAAGCTTCGGGTCGACACGAGTTCCGACGCGAAAGAGGAAGATGACAACGCGACGATTGGGTGCATTGGCGAGATTGCGTTCGGCGTGACGCGCGGGGGGCTCGAACGCTTTCGCTTCCTTCTCAGAGAAAATCATTACCGGGTTGAACTCGCCGCAGCCCTGAACATCACCCTTCAGGTGCGAGTCCTCTCCGCGAGCCAGGAAATCTTCCTTTGGGTTCAGGCGCAATTCGATCTGTTTCCCGTCTGAGTCTTTTGCAGCTTGACCTTTGTCATCGCGAATCGTGCAGATCTGGTCCATGTAGGCCTTGAACAGCGCCGGCCGCGGCGTGTCTTTCGGAAGACCGGTTGTTATCCGCATCGTCGCGAGGGACTTCTCTCCCCAGTTGTCGCCTCCAAGCGGTTGTGAGAATAGGTCCTCCCAGATCGCTGTATTTCGCGTGATCAATCCGTAGACGGCAAGGGCACGCCGGCCGCTGAGCTTTTTGTTGTAGTCATCATTACTGACCGGATCGGCGTGGCCGAATACCGACATGGGCGGAAAGAGCGTCTTCTGAGTGACGTCGTCGATCTTTTGATGTGCCTGTCTCAACGTAAAAAGATGCTGTATCTCGGCGTTCACCTCGGGCTTGACGAACGAGGAGTCGAACTCGAAGCGGATGTCCTCCAATCGCCAGCAGGCCAGCGGGATCAGCTTCGAACGAAATCGGTTGGATTCCGTTGCGCTGGCTGGTGCGACCTTCAGCAGGTCGTTCGGCAATGACGGGTGTGAACCGGCGATTCCTCCGGTAGTGACGAAGGAGATTGGGTTGTTAGACACTTTGCTCATCGGATTCTGCGGGTTGCGAGAAGCTCACGCTTACGTGGTTAGGGTCAGTCCATTTTGACTTGGTCTCGGAAAATATCCAACTGCATGCGTCAAGCATGCGTCTATATACGCAACGCCGGTCCGCTAGGTCAATCACTTCCTTCGAAGGTGACACGTCTGATCCACAGCTTGATGAGCGCAAGAAATGTAAGCGTGGATGACCCCGTGTGGAAGATCCGCGAACGTGGTCTGCGAACTGTCACAGTGTGAGTGTTATATCAATTTCATCTGCCGAGCCAGAGCAACTGTTCCTCAGGACAGCCCCAGTGTCAAAAAAACCGAGCGCGCCCGCCTTCCACAATAGGCTCGTTGAAAGACATTGTTACCCATTTACGACATTGAGAGTGAAATCGTCGGAGCGCTGAAGGCGAACCGCCGCAGCCCACTTATTTCTTTTGTGCCGGGCTCGACGACTTACCAGAAACCGCTTTTCTGAAACTACGGCAGCACTCCGCCGACGGTTTTGCGGCCCGTGCCGCTGCAGCCGTCCTCACCGAATCGGATGAACTTCTGGATTCGCTTCCCGGTATCGACCTCGGCTGTGTACAGGTTGCCGTGGGAATCGATGCTGACCTGGTGAAGCCAATGGAACTCACCGGTTTCGCGCCCGCTCCGCCCGAGCCGGCCTAATTCCTCGAGCGTATCTCTCTTCAACACGTACATCGTCATGTTGGAATTGTCGCCGACATAGAGGCAAGACTGCTTCACATCAGTCGAGAAATTCATCGATACAGCCGAGCCCGGGAGACCATTCGTCTTTACCGCCACGAACTGTTCCTTCACGAAACCGCACTTGGCCGCTTCGCCGGACGGGTTCGAGCATTCCTTACCCAGGTTGGGATCGCGACCGTTGAAGACCTGGATGCGGTTGTTGCCGCGGTCGCAGACATAAATCAAACCTTCCTTGCTGATCTTCACGCAGTGCACCGGATTGCGGAAGAAGGCCGGTTTCATATTGCCCTTGTTGAAGTCGGTCATCCAGTCGCCGGCTGCGGCCGCAGCCTTGTCATCGACTGGGTTATTGCCATACGCGCCGAAATGACCGATGTACTTGCCTGTGGCCGCATCAGCGATGACCACGCGCCTGTTGCCGTAGCCATCCGACACATACATGCGATTCGTCGTCGGATCGACGGTTATGTCTGCGGGCAGATAGAACAAAGGCGTGCCGTTACGGCCGCCATCCTTATTATTACTGTCCGGCCCCTTCCCTCCCGGTCCGCCGATCATCATCACAAACTTGCCATCCTTGGTGAACTTCAGAATCATCCCGTCGGCGCCGTTGTTCGATGCCCAGGCCGAACCATTTGGATTGCCATTGGCGTTGTTGCCGCCGATATAGACGAAGCCGTTGTGGTCGACAAAAATGCCATGCTCGGTGGCCGGCCAAACGCAGCCTTCCGCCGCTTTGCACTTATCCGGATCGGCCGGACCGCCCCACGCGCGCAGGAGCTTGCCGTTTGAATCGAATTCCAACACCGACGGCGCCGGCAGACAGCAATCGCCGAGCGCTCCATATGGACGCGAAAAACCCATCGCGTCGACGGGTTTTCCATCCTTTGATTTATGCGTCGCAGTTGTCAGCGCCGCTTCGTCGTTGGTCAACGTGCGTGGCCGTTGGTAGACCCAGACATGATCATCCGGAGCGACATACAAGCCTCCGACTTGTCCGATGATCCAGTTGTAGGGAAGCTTCTGCGGCCAGCCGGCATCAGCGATGAAGCCCGGCACTTTGGCGGTCGCAGGCACACCGTATACGCCCGAACGCTCCGCAAGCCGCTCGAGAATGCCGGTCGCGGCAAGAGTCTTGGAGTCGGGCTTCGGCGCTTGTGCCTCGCTTGTCGCGGCGATGAGCACAGTCAGCAGCGCTGCATAAATGGCAAGTTGTTTGGTCTTCTTCATGGGAGCCTCCATACGCACAGTCATGACGATTAAGATGTCACCTTCGCTGGTAAACGATCTTGCCGCCAACCATAGTCATGAGCACTTTCATCGACTTTCAAACTACAAATTCTTGAGGAGCGATTATGGCTGGAAAAACGAGTAGACGCGTGTTTGTTCAGGCGGCTGGACTGGCGGCGTCGGGATTGATGGCAAGTGCCCGTGCGTCGGCCGGGGTCGTTCCCGAGCCGCAAGCGCGACCGGCGACGCGAACGATGGGTGCGCGCTTTCGCGCATTGCTGAATGGGCCGGAGCCGCTGATATGCCCCGGCGCTTACGATGTCCTTACGGCTCGTCTGATTGAAGCTCACGGGTTCAAAGGCGCGTTTGTCGGTAGCAGCGTCGTCAATCAGGCGCTGGTCGGTCAGCCTGACCAGGCGTTAGTCACCGTGTCCGAGATCATCGACTACAACTGCGTCATCGCTTCGAACGTGGATATTCCGATACTCGCGGATGTGGACGATTTTGGCGCCACTCCCCTGAATGTTTACCGCTTCGCGAAGCAGGCTGAACGAGGCGGCATCGGCTGCGCGGCGTTCGATGACCGAATGCCGATCAACCGCGCTACCGCTTATTCCGTTCCCGGTGTCTTTCCCAAGGCTCGGATGATCGACAATATTCATGCCGCAGCCGACGCGCGTGCGGACATGGTTCTCATCGCGCGCTGCCTTGCTCCGACTCCTAACAATTCGTACACCGAGATGCTGGACCGAGCCGCTGCCTATGCTGAAGCCGGTGCTGACGCGGTGTGGATTGGATTACCAACCGCGCAAGACTACGTAAAGGCGGCCGACATAGTGAAGAAGCCGCTCATGGCTGTGATCGGTGGCGCGAATTTCCCGGCAACTGCAGCCGCCATGAAGGCAGCCCGGGTCGCGGTGGGCCAGTCCGCGAGTATGGTCAACATTGCGCTGGGCGCCGTCGACAAAGCCCTAGTCGAATTGAAAACCACAGGACGAATGAGTGAAGCGCAAAAGGGCTCTCTGAGCCGGGAGATGTCGGACAAGGTTGAGCAAGTTCAAGAACTCAACGAGCGCTCGGGAAAGTACAACCTTCCCAGGCCCTCCGCTCCGGAACGCTAGAGGTGCGATGGCCATGCCTGACTTGCTTCGAACCTGGAGCCTGATTCTCGTCATTCTCGCCATCATCGTCAGCGGCGCAACAACGGTGCCGGCGCAGCAGGCAGTCGCGCCGGTAACGATCCGCGCGGCGCAAGTCATTGACGGCCGCGGCGGCGTACAGCGAAATGTTGTCGTCACTGTGCGCGGGTCGAAGATCGAGCGTGTTGCGCCGGCGGCCGGCAAAGTGAGTTACGACCTCGGCTCAATGACGCTTCTGCCGGGGTTCATCGACACTCACGTTCACATCGGATGGCACTTCGATACAAACGGCAGGTGGGTGGACGGCGGAGAGGCGCCGGACCAGGCGGCGCTCTATGGCGCAGAAAACGCCTACGTCACATTGATGGCGGGATTCACCACCGTACAAAGTGTAGGCGCGCCGTCCGACAAGCCGCTCCGCGACGCTATTGCGCGCGGCGTGCTGCCCGGACCGCGGATCCTCACCTCGCTCGACCAGATGACCGACGCGCAGCTGACGCCCCAGCAGCTTCGCGAATACGTTCGAAAGAAGAAATCGGAGGGGGCCGATCTCATCAAGATCTTCGCATCCCTCAGCATCCGAGAGGGCGGTACGCCGACGCTCTCGCAGGAACAGCTCGATGCCGTCTGCGGCGAAGCTCGCGCGCAGGGCCTGCGCGCGATGATCCATGCGCAGAGCGCCGAATCGATGATACGCGCCGCGCGGGCACGCTGCACCGCTGTCGAGCATGGCGTGCTCGCAACCGAGGAAGCCCTCACCGCGCTCGCTCAGAATGGCGTTTGGTTCGATCCCAATATCGGCCTCAACTTCCCAAACTATTTCGAGAACAAGCCGCGCTTTCTGGGCCTCGGCAATTACACCGAAGAAGGCTTTGCGGCGATGGAAAAGGCGCATGCCCTGGGCGGTCCAATGTTCGCGATGGCGCTGAGGACGCCCGGGCTCAAGATGGTGATGGGCACAGACGCCAACGCAGGAGCGCATGGCCAGAATGCGAGAGAGACCATTGAGCGCGTGCGCATCGGCCAGAAGCCGATGGACGCATTAATTGATCTAACCTCGCGCGGCGCGGAGTCGATGAATCTGCAGAACACGATCGGCGCCATCGTGCCGGCCCTCGAAGCGGATCTGGTCGCCGTCGAGGGTGATCCGCTCATGGACATTGCAGCCCTTCAACGCGTGCGATTCGTGATGAAAGCCGGCAAGGTTTACAAACGGTAGGGCGGTGCCTCTTTTTGGCTAGCCTGACTACCCTCCCCTACTTCGGCAGCGTTGCTTTTCCATCCAGAACAAAGGTCAACAGCTTCGGTGGAACGGTCGGTCCCGCAGGCGCATTGCCCGGCACGGCTCCCGGCGCGGGCGGCGGCGCGTTAGGTAGTGGAGGCAATACGATTCCCCAAGGAAAGCGACGTATTGTTTTCCATCGAGCATGTAAGTGATCGGCGGCGCCATGCCACCGCGCAATCGGGTTTGAATATCCAACAGCTTTTCGCCCTTGTCCGCGCTGTAAGCAACGAAGTGACCGTCGGGTACGACTTGGAGCACGAGATTGCCGGCGGTCGTCACCGTCCCGCCTCCCACTGCTCCTCCACCTGTGTTGCGCCAACGTTCCTTTTGCGTGACAGGATCCCACGCGACAAGCGCGAAGTGTTGCCCTTCGGGTGGCACCGGTCCAATCGCGGGAGGAGAAGGACGCGGCGTGCCTAGGCCCGTGCGGAGGATTCCGGTGTTTCGATCTCCGGGCTTGTAAGTAAAATCAGGCTCGACAGCGAATGTGCGAGTTCCATCAGTCGTCGTCGGAATGTAAACCAGACCCGTCGAAGGATTGAACGACATGGGCGACCAG
>QHXA01000462.1 GCA_003222755.1 Acidobacteriota bacterium | reverse complement strand
GGTGCGCCCATCTCCCTTGACGTCCCAGGCAAATCCAAACCGCGGCGCGAAGATCGCCCAGTTGCGATCTCGCCCCCGCTTATCCGGAAAGCCTGGATCTCCGGGAAAATAGAAGCCGAGCGGCGCTTTCGTAAAGACCGTGCTCCGGATGCCGGCCGTGCGGCGCTGTTCGCTATAGGTTGCGACCCGACCCAGCGTGATGGTCTCGGCGAGATCGGGTTCCCAGCGTAGCCCGTAGTTGAGGGTCCACCGCTGATTCAGTTTCCAGGTATCGGCGACGTACATCGCCATATACCACTTGCGCATGTAGTCCGTGTTCGGCGTCGATTGTGTAAATGAGCTGGGCCGGCCCAGCAGAAAATCCGCCAATGGAAATCCCGTGCACTGGTTGGCAAAGGTGAACGAACCTGAGGAAGTCACGTTCGCATTGGAGTTGGAATCGATCCATTCCAAGGCGCCGCCGATGGCCCATTGGTGAGCCCCACGCGACAGGCTCGCGTCCATGTTGAGGCCGCTCGAGAACGTCCGGTAAGCCGAGTCGTTCGCGGTTCCACCACCCAGAGCGAAACCCGGGTCGCTGACGGTCAGCTGCAGATATTTCGGCTGATAGCCAGTGTAGCGCTAAAGTTGAAGAATGCAGCGCCCAATCGTTTGATGTCGGTGTAGTTGGCAACGAGGCGGGTCGACAAAACAGTCTTGGGACTGACTAGCCACGTGTCCCCAATGGCGTAGGACTGCGCCAGGTTACTGCGGCCGCGGTCGAAAGTGGTCAGCAGGTTGTCCGGTGCCAGCGCATACGGTACGGGTTGGCTTTCCTTCGTAAAAAGTACTCGTCCCATCACGGAGTGCGCCGGGCTGAGCTGCCAGTCCGACTTGCCGACGAACTGGTGCGTGTTGACTTTTGCTGGAACTCCAATGATGGCGAGACCGCAAGGATCGGTCGGTTGTGGAAGTTTCTTGGCCAGATTCACCGCTATCGGACTCAACGCTGATGGATCGACGCGATTGCCCACGAACGGCGAAGCCAATGTGATGCTCCGGCCGCATGCCGGCGAGGTCACGGTCGTGAAGTCGCCTTGCAACATCGCCGGTGTCGGTACCCAACGTTGGACATTGGCCGGATCCGAGCGTTCCGTCGTGCCCTGATACCCGCCGAAGAAAAACAGTTTGCTGTGAACGATCGGACCACCCAGCGTTCCACCGAACTGGTTCCGTTTTAGCGTGCTGTGCACCTTGTTGCCGGTGCGAGGGTCAACACGCGCGAAATATTCCGTGGCATTCAGCAGGTCATTCCGCACGAATTCGAAGAGATCGCCATGGAACTCGTTCGTGCCGGACTTGGTCACTGAACTCACTTGTGCGCCCGAGTGCTGGCCTTGCGAGGCCGACAGCGCGCCCGTCTCTACTTTAAATTCCTGCAACGCATCGGGAAACGGTAGCGGCAGGCTCAGGTTGTCATAAGGATTGTTGTGCATCGCCCCATCCAGCGAATACGCAACACCGCTCGGCAACCCGCCAGCCACCGAAATTGCCGCCTGCCCCTGCATGCTTCGAGGCGACGAGGCATACGCTGGAATGTCGACAGCCCCGCCGCCCAACGTAATCAACTCGGTGACCATCCTTCCGTTGAGGGGCAGTTCCAGTATTCGTCTGAACTCCATGGTCTGCCCAACGCCCACGGTTCGCGTTTCGACCAACGCGGCGTTGGCTTGCACCTCGACCTGTTCAGTACGTTGACCCACGTCGAGGGTCACATTAATAACCGGACTGCTATTCACTTCAAGCACAATTCCGGTCTGCACAAATGTTCGAAATCCCGGCAGAGAGGCTTCTAACTTGTAAGGGCCGATTGGAAGATTCGGCAGCACGTATGCCCCAGTTTCATTACTGACGGTCATTCGAGCAATGCCGGTTTCGGTTTGCGTCGCGGTGACTTCGGCGCCGGGCAGTACAGCGCCGCTTGGATCTTTTACTGTTCCGCTAATCTGCGCAGTTGCCTGCGCCCATGCATCAGCGCTGCTGAGAAAAGAAATTAACAACGCAAAAGTGAATAAGGTTGCAAGTCGCTTCATCCATCCCTCCCATAAAATTTGAAATTGGACGAATCCTGCATCTCAAATCCGAAATCCGAAATGTCAAATTGGACGGGCAATAGCCGCACGCAGGCAGGCAGTCCAATCTGAGATTTCGGATTTCGGATTTGAGATGCAGGATTCGTCCAATTTCAAATTTCCGTTTTGTTCATTTGCCGGCTGGCCCGTAAGTCTTGCTGAGATAATCGGCGAGTACCTGAATGTGTTCGTTGGATAGATCCTTGGGGCCGCCTCTCTTGTCTCTCATCGATTCAATAAGGCCCTGCCAAGACTCTTTGTCAAAATGTTTGGTCTTGACGCGATCGAGGTTATGACAAGTCGTGCAGTTCGCTTCGAGAATGGCTCTGGCCGCGACATCCGGCGAATCCTGAACTGCCCCTGCCGAATTTTCGATTGAGACCGAACCATTCGTTAACTTCGCAATCAATTCGGCTGTTCTCTTCGGTGCGACTTCCGCCGGAGTCTTGCCCTGCTTATTTTTCAGATCGAGCTTGGCGCCGCGGTTGATCAGGTATTGCACGATTTTGTCGCTGCCCCGCTGCGCCGCCAGATGCAGGGCCGTATTCTGTTGGTCATTAACGGCATTGATGTCGGCGCCTGCATCGGCGATCATCTTCATCACTTCAATCGGGTCTGCCCGGCCCGCCTTGTCCACGACTTCCTCTTCCTGAGCGCGCGCAGGTCCCCCGCCGGCCGCCAGCATCAACGGCGTGCCGCCATTCTTGATGGCGAGGCTGGGGTTGGCTCCTTTGTCCAGGAGCATGCGCATGACAGGCAAATCGGCAGCTTTGACTGCGCGATAGAACGCAGTGGCGCCCGCAGGCACCGTCACCGTTCCCTGAGTCTGGATTTGCGGCGGAGTCTTATCAAAAACCAGATTGGCGTCTGCGCCATGAGCGAGAAGCATTTTGACGATATCTGTCGCCGTCAGCGTCCGATCGGTCTCAGGAGGATTCGGGCGATTGCTGTAGGTATCCATGTTGCGCAGTTCGATCGCCATATACAGCGAGCCATCATTCACATTAGCGCCATGGTCTATCAGAAGAGACGCGAAGTCATATTTGCCGTTGTAGATTGCAATCAGCAACGGCGTAAATTTATGTTGCGGCTCCGGCGCATTCACGTCGCCGCCGGCAGCAAGCAACACCTTACCGACTTCGATATTTCCTTCGCGAGCGGCGTACTGCAGCGCAGTCATGCCACCTTCCGCGCGCTCCATAAGAGCTCCCCCGCTGGCAGACTTGAGTTCGCCGAATTCAAATCGACGCGAACGTGCATTGATATCCGCGCCCCGCTCGATGAGCAGCTTCGCGATCTCGGGTTGATTTTCGGTCGCGGCAAACCGCAAAGGCGTATATCCCTTGAACTCGTCGGCGCCGTTGACGTTGGCGCCACGATCGATCAACAACTTCACCGCAGTGATACTGCCGGTACGCGCAGCTAACATGAGAGGGCTTTCTCCGGCACCGTACGTGGAGTTTGGATCGGCTCCAGCCTTCAGGAGAGCGTCGATCATCGGAGCATCGCCAAGAGTGGCAGCCTCGATAAGAGCGCTCACGCCATAGCGGTTGGTTGCCTGCACATTGGCTCCGGCGGCAATCAGCAGTTTTCCGATTTCCGCATCGCCGTTGTGAGCCGCCCAGATCAGCGGAGTCGTACCATCGATATCGGCGGCATTGGGATCGGCGTGCTGCTTCAGCAATGTTCGGACCGTCGCGATATTGCGGTTCTTCACCGCATTAACAAGCCGGAGATCGTCGACCGTGAGGGCGGTAACAACGGTAACGGCGAATAACAGCAACAGTATGATGAATGCAAGTATGCGGGTGGACTTCATTGATTCGATGTCTCCAGGCAAAGGGAAATTTCGAAATTGGACGAATCCTGCATCTCAAATCCGAAATCCGAAATTTTAGATTGGACTGTGCGCGGCTCCGACAGTCCAATTTGCGATTTCGGATTTCGGATTTGAGATGCAGGATTCGTCCAATTTCGAAATTTCCTCTTAGAGTTCCACTCTTCCCGTACTCTCCCCGTACTTGTCGACCTCGACGCCGGCCATGTTGATCACCGCCAGCCACAGATTCGACGCGGGAGTTGAACCTTCTTTCACCTTAATGTGCCGGTTGCCTTTGAGCCGTCCGGCACCTCCCCCGACCAGCACCAGCGGCAGGTTGGTATGGATGTGCTGGTTCCCGTTGCTCATGCCGCTGCCATAGGCATACAGGACATTATCGAAAACCGTACCGTCGCCTTCCTGAATCGACTTCAGTTTGTTCAGGTAGTCCGCGAAGAGTTGGAGGTGGAAGGTGTCCACTTTGGCCTTCTTCGCGACCTGCTCCGGGACGTTGTTGTTGTGCGATATGGGGTGATGTCCATCCGAGACGCCGAGGAACGGATAACTGAGCGTACTGAGTTCGCGCGACAACATGAACGACTGGACGCGAGTCATGGCGCCTTGGAAAGCAAGCGCCTGCAGGTCAAACATCAACCTAACGTGCTTAACCCAATCCTCAGGAATACCGCTTGGCGTATCGGGCGTTTCAATACTGTGTTCGGCGCGCTGCTTCTCGCCTTGAATGATTTGCCGCTCAATTTCTCGAACATTTTCGAAATACTCATTCAGCTTCGCTACATCCTTCGGCCCAAGACCTTTGGACAGGCCCTTAATGTTGTCCATAACACCGTCAAGAATGCTGGTGCTCTGACTCAACTGCAGGGCTCGCTCTTCTTTGCTGGAAGCATCGCC
>QHXA01000461.1 GCA_003222755.1 Acidobacteriota bacterium | reverse complement strand
TATTAAGGCAGCGCAATTGAGTTGAGCTGCGCACGGAGGTCATTTGCAGATCCGGCGCCAGTCTCAAAGGAGGCGAAATCTTGAGTCTTCTCCCGGTTTTCAGAGTAATCGAACAAACGGGTCTAAGTGTATGGATCCGCGAATCCGATTCGGTGTTCGCATACTGGTTTATTCTTTCGTTCCACGCTATCGGCATGGGTTTACTTGTCGGTGCAAGTGTCCTGATTGATTTGCGAATTCTTGGTGTTCCACCCGACCTGCCATTAGCGCCCCTCAGGAGACTGTACCGCTTTATCTGGGTGGGCTTCTGGATACAAGTGGCATCGGGCATATTGCTATTGATTGCTTATCCAACGAAATCTCTGACGAACCCGGATTTTTATCTAAAACTAACGCTGATCGGGTTAGCGTTGACCTTGATGCAAATGCTGCAGAAGCGTGTGTTGAGCGACGGCAGCTTGAGTGAGACAGCCATGATGGCGAAGGGTAAGGCGTTCGCGATATGGTCACTCATCTTTTGGGTCAGAGCGGTAACGGCGGGTCGCCTGCTGGCTTATACGTACACGACTCTGACTGCATCACTGGCAGGAGGTTTTAGGCATTTATGAATTTGGCACATATCCACCTTTTATTGAATCATTGGCCAATCATCGGCTCGTTCATTGCCTTCGCCCTATTCTTAGTTTCGCTGATTGCGAATAGCGACGATCTGAAGCAAACCAGCTTCGCTTCTTTTGGCCTCATTGCCCTTCTTTCGATTCCGACGTACATGAGCGGCAACGTTGCGCACGAGGTGCTTAAAGGATCCGCCGGCTTGTCGCAAGCTTTAATTGAAACGCATCAGGGAGCGGCGCTGCTTGCTTTTGTGTTCATGGAGCTCACAGGTGCCGTCGCGTTGATTGGGCTTTGGCAGTTTAGCCGGATGTCGCGTCCACTACCGGTTCCAGTGGCACGGTGGAATTCCCCGGCCGTCCTCGTTCTTTCGATTATCACAGTGGGATTGATGGCAGTTACCGGTAACACTGGTGGAGCAATCCGCCATCCGGAGATTCTGTCCGGGCAAGAAACAGCATCGATTGTAGGAGCAATCGGCGCCAAAATCGTGCCGGCCACCAGTTATTTCGTAACCGGCTATTCGCGCTGGGTGTGGCCAATTTTAGAGACCCTTCACTTCCTTGGGTTGATTTTGATCGTTGCGGCTATTGGCGCTCTGAACCTTCGCCTGATGGGATTTTTGAAAGAATTCCCGGTGGCTCCGTTGCACCGGCTCCTGCCTTGGGGAATCGCGGGACTCGTCCTCAATATCACTACCGGCATGCTCTTCTTCGTGGGCATGCCCTTCTTCTACGCCTACAACCCCGTTTTTTACGCGAAGATGGTCTCTGTAGTTGTTGCCGGAGCGACTCTATTGTTGTTCTGCTGCACCGGCGCTTTCCGGGCCTGGGCAAAATTAGGACCCGGCGAAAACCCGCCAGCATTCGCCAGGCTTATTGCCGCGAGTTCGTTGTTCCTGTGGATCCTCATTATTGTGCTTGGCCGCTATATACCATTAACGCAGGAGTCTCTGAAGTGAAGCAGTGAAGCGTTGATGCCATCTCCCACGGTACGTTGATACCATCTCGCCTCTGCTACAGGCTGCGTCCTTCAGGAGCGCGTAAGTTTTCCCGAACACGGAGAATTCCTGCGTCTGTTGCCTGAATCCTCCGTAGCCGCGCGCGTTCGCCAAGTTCTACACAGCACACATCAATCTCCGTTCATTCGCGGTTTGGCAGAGTCGTTGCCCGGACAATCGAGTCGATAGGTAATGCGAAAGGAGAGGAATGATGATGAATTTGTCAAAATGGGCAGGGGTATGTGTCCTCACGATGTTCATGGTGGCTTTGACTACTGGAATCAGCTTCGCGCAAGACGTCAAGGTTTTTGAAGGAACTTTAATGGGAGTCGATCCCAGCGCGAAAGTTCTCGTCCTGAAAGCGGGCGACACTGAAATGCAATTCACATACACGGAACAGACGGAGCTGGTAGGCCCTCAAAAAGACGGCCAGCCCATCGCTGTAAGGCAGGGCTCCCGACTCAAGATAACTTACAGAGAAAGCGAGAAAACGAATATCGCAACAAAGATCGAGGTAACGGAACTCTAAGGAATGCGTACGCCGGAGGCGTGCAAGTAAATTAGCCGGGAGTACGCGCACGTTTTTTGTGCGCGTACTCCCGGAACGACTTCGACGCCAACCGCACCCTGGCCAGGGTGCGGCTGCCTTTGGTTTCAAGCAACCGGGGGTTGCGCTCGCTTCCGCTCGCTTAACCCCCGGCTAATTTCCTGACACGCTTCCGGCGTGCAACAAAATAGTTGGTACCTAGATCCTGGAACAGATCATCTGCGGGGAGGCGCTTCAGTGGGAGGCCCCAACCCAAACGGAATGTCTCAATGCCTAGCACCATATCCGCATTGGAGCGCTGAAGGAACAACCGCTGAATATTTTCGGATTGCGTGCGATGTGCTAAAAGCGCCTGCGCCTTCGTTTCACGCCAATTTTCCACGTTCAGGATGAAATCGACACCCGGATGCTTGCCCAGCGCAGCACGGTTGGTTTCCTGCCAGGGCGCGACGGGGCACACCCACGCCATGCGCGCAACCGTCCATGGAGCGCCGGTGTCACGCATATAACGTTCGTCTGCGGCCGCGACGACGGCGTCTGACGCGAAGCGGCTAATAGCAATATGGTCGGGGTGTCCATTGCCCCCGTTCGGATCGAAAGTGATCACGACCTCGGGCCGGTACCGGCGAATCAACCGGACAAGAGAAAGCCGGATATCGGCGGGCGGTGCCTGGCTCAACTGCTGATCTTGATACGGCAATATTTCGAGTGCAGTAACGCCCAGAATTGCGCAAGCGTCACGTAATTCTTGCTCACGCGTAACCGCCAGGTCCTCGATTGTGCAGAGCGCGGGATTTCCTGGTGTCCCCCGCTCGCCGCGCGTACCACAACACAGGACAACATCGAAACCAGCTGCGCGGTACTGACAAATCGTGCCGGCTGCGAAGAAGCTTTCATCACCCGGATGCGCAAAGCAAAGCAGAAGAGAATTACGCATTGCTTGACACACTCAGCAGGTGCAGCGCATTGTCCAGTTCAGGCCCAGCCGGCAATGTCAGTCCAATCGGACCTTGTAAGATCGCGCATTTCAGCAGCAGTTGTGAGCACTCGCCGCTCGGTACGCCCGTTCAGATAATGCACTGCGAATTCGTTATTCAGGAGAGCATATCGTCGATCGCGCGCCGCCCACCCGAGTATCGAATGCGATCGAAATATGCATCGAGGTCGAAGGCCGGTATCATCGCCCCCACAGGTTACCATTGATTGTCCGGACACCACGTGTCGTCAAGGAACGTTTCAACATTCACTCTGAAGCAGCGTAGAGAACTCGAATGGCTTTCCGTTTTGCTCACCATTGTATTTATTCACATACGCAACACAGACGTCTTTTACTTGAAGTACATCGTATCGATGCTCGCCGGTTTGTATCAAAAGAACACGATTACGCTTTGAACGGTCCTGCCAATAACAATAGCCGACAGCCTTTGCATAAACACACGCGACCTGCTCGGCATGAGCTTCCCGAAATGCCTCGGCTTTCTTTTCGGTAGTAAACGTATCGAGTTTACGGACGGCTGCCACGACCGGCACCTGGAAGCTTGTAATCGTTGCTTGAGTCTTAACCCTGTG
>QHXA01000460.1:8360-11607 GCA_003222755.1 Acidobacteriota bacterium | reverse complement strand
CATGATCTGAGCGATCCCCACCGACCGCGTTTCCACCATCGCCGCATTGGCCTGAACCTCAACTGTCTCGGCAACCTGACCCACTTCGAGCACCGCGTTGAGGACAGGATTGCTATTGACCTGGAGCACAACGCCGGTCTGCACATAGGTGCGGAAACCGGGCAAAGACACCTCCACTCGATATGGTCCAAGCGGGAGATTCGGCAAATTGAAGAAGCCCGACTCGTTGGAAAGCGTGGTTCGAGCAATTCCCGTTTCCGTCTGTGTTGCTGTGATCTCTGCTCCAGGCAGGACGGCGCCGCTCTGGTCCTTCACGTTGCCGCTGATCTGAGCTGTCGCTTGTCCCCATGCCGCCGTGCAGACCAGGGTAATGATCAATACGACGTTCAGTAGACATAACACTGTAGATTTCACATCCCCCTCCCAAGATTTCGAAATTGGACGAATCCTGCATCTCAAAATCGAAATCCGAAATCGTAAATTGGACTCTCTCGCATCAGCCAGTGCAATTTAAGTTTTCGGATTTCGATTTTGAGATGCAGGATTCGTCCAATTTCGAATTTTCTATTTTTTAATCCCTGCTGCCGGGTCCCTCGTCCTCCGGTTGAATTCCGCTTCTATCGATGGCACGCAAATCTCTTCGCGGATCTCTTCTTTCGGTTGCAGCTTAAAGATTTTCTTTTCGCTAACCCAAGGTGTGCTGTAAGTCTTGGGATCGGTTAGCGTCATCGTGATCTCCAAAGTGTCGCCCACCCGGCGCCATCGTTCTTCAAGCCGCATTTCGTCACTGTACGGATTGCCGAACTGATCGAGCCATGTTCTATCGTCGAAGCCAGTGGACTCGACGACAAACGTGTCTCCGTCCCATTTACCGACCGAATACCCAAACCATCGCGGATCGGGGTCTTCAGGAAGTTTTCTGCCGTCCGTCCAGATCGTTCGCCACATGTGATTCCATTCAAAAAACTGCAAGACTCTTCCCGGGACCTGAATAATCTCCATCGGCCGTGGAAACAAAATTAGTCGCACCAAACCGAGTGGATCACACTTTCCGGCGGGATCATTTCCTAACGCTGGTGGGATCGCTCTGGGGCCATAAGAAGGTTTATTCGCGTTGAATTTCCTCTGACCGGCGGCTGTCATCGGTGGGGTCTGATTGCTGAGTGTGCGCAGTCCATTGAAAGACCAAATACCGGACAGATCCGGCGTTCGCTGAGCCAGAGCAAACGAAGAGCAAGCCAACAACATCAGTGCAGACAGCATCGAGCGTCTCACTGCTGCTGTCCTCCACGGTTGTCCAGAATAGTTTTTCCGTTCGCCACAAGCTTGTTCACAACGCCCACAGGAGTGCCGGCCTTGGAAGGAAACACGGTAATGGTTATTTCGTCTCCGACCTTGAGGGTTCTCTTCGTCCACCCCTCTTGCCTTTGCAGAACACCCGGGCTGTTCATTTCGCCTGCCCAATGAACAATGTTGCCTTTGGCATCTTTCACATCGAAGTACACCTGAGTGTGCGGGTTCGACCAGACAAACTCGGTCACAGTGCCGGTCAGTGCGACCGGATTCGCATGGTCATAAGAGATGTTCGTTCCGTGATGCGCCAGTAGCGGAAGCGAGGTCACCAATAGCACAAAACATATCCATAGAAAATTCGCGAGTTTCATATTGTTTCCTGATGTTAGTTGCGGAGAAAACATGGCCATAAAAAGGCACAAGGTAATTCGGGGTCAGACGTATAAATCACCTAATTACATCAGCTCGGTTCCTCGTAATTAGGTGATTTATACGTCTGACCCCGAATTACCTTCTGCCTTTCTTGTGGCTAGATTATTCCCAACGGCCAATCGTTTTTCCGTCGGCGAACTTCGCCGCGATAAAACCGCCGGCGGGCGAGCCATTGCGCATGGGATGGACCCGCATGGTCACTTTGGCGCCCGGAGGAAATGTAGATGGCCGATAGCCTTGACGTCCTAGAGAATTCGGCGCGCCCCATTCGAGGCTCCACTCGGTCGGCTGGCCCTTGCCGTCATCGACCACTATCTGGATCCACGTGTGGGGATTTTTGAACTGGAACTCCTTGATCGTTCCCGTGAGTTCGACGACTTTATCGTTATCGAATTCCGCTCCGGAATGGTGGGCAAGAGCGGGTTGTATGGAAACAAGCAATGCTGGAATAGCGAGAGTTGCCAGCATCAATTTGTAGGCCGATCTCATAGCAAATATCCTCCGTCGGAAAATGACTGTAACTTTTGTGTCGTTTAATTGAGGGGCTTGCCGCCGGGACCCAGTATCAGTGTTTTACCTGTTTTCTCATCCACCGGATTGCGATTGTTCTCCGCGCATCCATAGTCGTAAATCCGGGTTCCGGGAGGCATCTTCCGGAACTCTTTGGTGACGACCCACGGCTTCGTCAATGCCTTCGGATCTTCAATCGTCATCTGAACCTGAATGTTAGTGGCGTTCGTTTTTCGTATACGAGTTGTCCCGTGCGCTTTGTCGCTCAGGACCAAACCGGTCCGGTCCAAGATCGAATCACCGTCGCGCGAACCCTTCAGGGCCACCGTGGTGAATACGAGCGTGTCGTCTTCCCAATGACCGACAGAATCCCCGGTATAGGTTTCCCACTGGTCCTCGAGATGTTTGCGCCCGTCAGTATAGATCCGCATCACGTTCGGGCCGTTTTCGGTAAGAATCCAAACCTGCTCTGGCCGGACCACGAATTCGTATGGATCGGGCACATTGAAAACCCGGGGAAATCCGACTGGCACGCCACAGTTGGTGATGACGTCGGGAAACAAATCCTTATCTCTCAGCGAGAGGTTCTTCTGGTAGATAGCTTCCCATTCGGCGTTATACGGCGGATGTTCACGCACGCCGACTGTCAGCACCCCGCCTTGCCCGGTCTGCGTCGCGCGGTCAAAAACGGTTCCTCCTTGCATTTGCCATACGCCGCTCCAGTCGGGAAGCTTCTCAAAGGGAAGAATAGATGTAGGCTGTCCACCCTGCGCAAGGCCCATGCCCGGCGTAACCAGGAAGACCAGGCTCAAAGTGATGATTATCGATGTTCGCATGCTGAATGGTCCTTAATGTTTGTTTTGCAACAACTCTTATATAACGCCTATAGCTGCAAGTAAAGAACGCGGGCTAAAGCCGCGGCTAAAGCCCGGGTTCTGGAGTTTGGACATTCCGCACCGCGGAGCGGTGCTGGGAAATTAGCCAGGGGTACGCGTTTTTTGCATACCCCTGG
>QHXA01000460.1:7671-8224 GCA_003222755.1 Acidobacteriota bacterium | reverse complement strand
GTAAAGCCAGGCTAAAGCGGCTAAAGCCCGCGTTCAGTTTCTCTACGGCAGCGGCGTAACCATCACTGGATTGATCCCTCCGTCGAACTGAAGCGCAAGCACAGATATGGTCCCGGTGCTCGTCGTGAGAGTCAGCGTACCCGTGTATTGCGCTGCCGTGACGGACGGCAGCAGTTCATTCACAAAAGCCGTGATTTGCTGGCCGGCTGCAACATCAATCGTACGGCTCCCACCCGTAATCGCAGCGCCCGATGCATCTCGCAGAGATAGCGTCAGGGTTCCGGCTGAATTGGCGATTAGCGCGATGCCGGTGTTGGTAGTGGCAGTCGCTCCGACTGAAACCGGCAAGGACACGGACCGTGAAGTGACCGTCGTCGCGGCGTTCGCGTTTGGAGAGAAGAACGGATGGGTATACCGGGCTTCGACGGTCACATTGCCGTTCGAGAACACCTTCGCAAATCCGGCTGAAAATTCTCCTTTGTTGTGTGTGCTAATCGTCGTGGAGCCTGAAGGTGGAATTAAAAACGAGGTGTTCGGATCGACAATGTCCGCC
>QHXA01000460.1:6637-7580 GCA_003222755.1 Acidobacteriota bacterium | reverse complement strand
CGTGCAACGCCGCCCGGAAATGTTGTTGTGTGGATATTGATGTAGGCCGTATCCGGGGCTGTTATCAACGCGTTTAATGTTTGCAGCGCCGTAGGATTACTCGAATCCACGTTGACAACACGCGTGACATTGCCGCTGCCGGTCGTGCTCTCTACAGTGTTCGTGCCGCTAAGGCCCGTGTTGATAATCACGGCAGCATTGACTCCTGCTGTCCCCGGATAATGAATATGCAGCCCAGTGAAAGTGATCGGCCCATTGTTCGTGTAGTTCACATCGAACGTGACGGAGCCTCCGGTGAGAGTTCCGCTCGCGTCGCGGTTTATCTTGGCGGTCACCCAGCCAGTGGCGGCCGTATCGACTCCGGTGATCGGAGGCACTTCGTTCGCCGTCGTCATGTTTGTCTTGAAGTGATACGTCTCCTTGACCAGTTGTGCGCGAATAACCCCGCCGGGAAACTGCGTCGTGTGGATATTGACATAGTAATTTTCCGGATTTTCGACGAGCCCGCGCAGGTAGTCGAAAGCCGAGTCTGTGGAGCTGATGGTTACTACACGGTTCACCGAACCAGTTCCTCCAGCATTTGTGACAACCGTGTTGGTCCCACTGAGCCCCGTATTGATCACGACAGGTCCGTTCACGCCGATCTTCCCATTGTGGATATGAAACCCGGTGAACGTCTGTGCAGATCCCATGAAGTAGTTGAGATTGAAGCTGACGGCGCCGCCGGTCACATTGCCTGTCGAATCACGATCTACTTTCACATACGTCATTGAATTTGCGGTTCCCGAGACGCCTGTGGGCGGGTTCTCTTCGGCCTGCGTCATCTGGTTGAAAAACACATAGACATTCTTCGATAGCTGGCCACCAATGCCGCCGCCCGGAGTCACGGTTGTATGCATGTTGATGTAGAACTGCGTCGGATCCGTGAACAATCCGTTCAACG
>QHXA01000460.1:2313-6539 GCA_003222755.1 Acidobacteriota bacterium | reverse complement strand
ACCCTCAGGACCATTGTGGATGTGAAGACCTGTGATGGTGACAACGCTAGGGAACCGATAGTCCACGTCAAAGATTACAGTGCCGGAAGTGATCGCTCCCGTTTGTGGATCACGATTGACCTGCACATCCACGAGCGCAGCGCCTTCGGCATCCAGGGCTATCGGCGGCACTTCGAACGCGGTGCTCATGACCGGGCGAAAAATCAATCTGCTCGCTTGAAGCTGGCCGCGCATGAAGCCGTTGGGTTGAGCCGTGGTGTGAATGTTCACGTAATAGTTTTCGGGGGTGGCAAGCAGGCCGGTCACAAACCGGATCCCATTCGTGTCGGTGTTCGCGTAATTAACGACGCGCGTAATCTTGCCGGACCCCGCACTGGCATTCACCGGGTTGCTGGCGGTAATGCCGGTGTCAATCACGATCGCCCCGTTTTGTCCGGCGGGCGCGTTGTGGATGTGCAACCCGGTAAACGTAACCGCTGAACTGATGGTGTAGTCGATGTCGAATGTCACTGTTGCCGCATTGACATTCCCTCTGTCATCGCGGGTCACATGAACGGTGATTGCGGCATTTGCGCTGTTACCCGCCGCCGCAATTGGCGGAATTTCATTGTCCGGAAGCATCCGTGTGCGAAATACAACAGTGTCTTGCGTGTCCGCGTAAATGAATGCCGTCCCTAACAAGCCGAGTAGAACGGCAGTGGCCAGTCTTCTCATATAGATTTCCTCGCGAATAGTTGTTGGATTTTCTTAGGGGGGTGGGAGCGAGACTATGTTTATTTACCGAACTGGGAAATGCAAGGAAAGAATTTGCCAGCTGTAGGGGCGGTCTATGACCCCCACGACACGATAAATGGGCAAAAGCGGGAGTGTTACTGAAGAGACAGACGCTTCGGCACCGCGGAGCGGTGCGAGTAAATTAGCCAGGGGTACGCGTTTTTTGCGTACCCCTGGTATTGCGACGCACCAACCGTCGCACCCCGGCAGGGGTGCGAGGAGTCCGCGGCACCCTTTCAGGGTGCCGATTCCACAGTTGTCGAAATGTTCCAGGGGTACGCAAAAAACGCGTACCCCTGGCTAATTTCCCCGCACCGCTCCGCGGTGCGAGGGACCCTAGCCGCCGGAGATGGCAGGGACGATGGCAATTTCGGAACCGTCGGCAACGGGCGTGGCGAGGTTTTCAAGAAACCGAACATCTTCGCCGTCGAGGTAAATATTGATGAAGCGTCGCAGGGATCCAGACTCGTCACAGACACTGGCGCGGAAGCCGGGGTATTTCGAATCCAGATTATCGAGCACTTCCTGTACGGTCGCGGCTTCCACTTCAACCGTCTCCGCGCCGGAGGTCAATTTTCGGAGCGGCGTCGGGATGACGACCTTAAGCGACATGATATGCACCCCCGAATACTTCTTCGAACGCTGCGAGCTTCGGTTCGATCACCTGCGGCGGCGCCATATCCAACGCGTCGAGTGTCTTCAACCCATTTCCCGTGATGGCGAGAACTGTCAGGTCCGTTTGCTTGATGCGGCCCTGCTGCACCAGTTTTTGCGCAACCGCGACCGTCACGCCACCCGCTGTCTCGGTGAACACGCCTTCGGTCTCGGCCAGCAAGTGAATGCCGCCAACGATCTCCTGGTCTGTACAATCTTCGGCCCAGCCGCCGGACTCCGGGATAAGGCGCGCGGCGAAATAGCCATCCGCGGGGTTTCCAATCGCGAGCGACTTTGCGATGGTGTTCGGTTTCACGGGACGAATATCGCGGCTGCCGCGCTTCACGGCATCAATAATCGGATTGCATCCTGCAGCCTGCGCTCCGTAGAGGCGGGTACGCTCGGTTTCGCTAGTCAAGCCCAGGCGTTGAAGTTCCTTGAAGCCTTTATGGATTTTGCTGATCATCGCTCCGCCGGCCATCGGAACAACGATCGCGTCAGGCGCATGCCACCCAAGTTGTTCGGCCACTTCGTAGGCGATCGTTTTCGAACCTTCGGCATAAAACGGCCGCAGATTCACGTTCACAAATCCCCAGGGATACCGGTCGACGATCTGAATGCACAGACGATTCACCGCGTCATAGTTGCCCTTCACGGCGATTAATCGTGTGCCGTAAATCTGGGTACCGATCACCTTCGTTTTCTCGAGATCATGGGGAATGAAAATGAATGACGGCAACCCGGCAGCGGCTGCAATTGCGGCGACCGAGTTCGCGAGGTTGCCCGTGGATGCGCAGCCGACGGCCTCCAGCTTGAACTCGAGCGCCTTGTTTATCGCAACCGCAGTGACGCGATCTTTAAACGAAAGCGTAGGGCAGTTTACTGCGTCATTCTTCAAGTAAAGGTTGTCGATTCCGAGTTTCCGTCCGAGGCGATCGGCGCGGAGCAACGGCGTGCCGCCGGTGCCAAGCCCGATCTGGGGCTCAGACTCGATGGGAAGCAATTCACGGTATTTCCAAATGGATTTCGGTCGGGAGGCGATCACGTCGCGCTTCAAAACCTTCGCGATTGCCTCGTAGTGGTAATCAGCCTCGAGCGGACCGAAGCAATCTTCGCAGCCCGCGAGGAGCTTGACGGGGTATTCCCGCCCGCATTCACGGCATTTCAGACCCTTGACGAAGCTCATGGAGAGTGACCTTTCTTTTAGCGTGGATCCCACGCTTTACAGCCTCGACAAGGGGACAATGAAAAAAGCCCCGTGCCAAACAAGCACGGGGCTTTTTTTCTAAACCCTTTCGGAGCTGTTTAGCAGTTTTTTACGTGGAGCAAGTTGCCTTAAATCGCCACGTACTAGTTCAAACACCAAAGAACACCAAACAATAAAGCCACAAGTTATATCGCCAGGTGTACGGCGTCAAGTAGAACTTTTCCAGCTGGTCAGCGGAGGCATTTCACGTTTCGAGAACGACGGCTCCGCGGTACTTGAAGAATCGTGGTGTTCCCACCGATTGTTGCGGTCCGCAAAGAAGACATCGTCGAAGATCATCGTACAAAGCCTGAGCATGATGACCTTGCGAACATTATGAACGTGCAGCGTCGCGTAAAAGCCATCGGCCTCGAGGGTCTTCCATCTCAAGCGATCTTCATCACTGAACGCCGTAACCTGCTCACCCAAAATATCGCGCAAAAACCGCAGCTTAAAACCTTCGTGAAGAGCATTCGTCGCGACGACTATCGCTTCCTCGTTTTGAAAAAGCAGAACCTGGCTTCGTTTGGGATAGGCATAAAGCTGAAGCAGGCAAAGAACGACTGCAGTAATCGCCAGTAAGGCGAGCAGTACCAGAAATAGGCGTGCGGGCTCCGAAGCTCTTGAAAAATTTATTGCGGTACCGACGAGCGTCACTGCGGAAAGGATCAGGGTCAGGAAGAAAATGATACGGCTTCGCCGGACTTCGTTTCGCTGCAACACAACCATGGCCGACCTCCTCCAGAGCCCGCCATTATACCTGTGAATTGGCTTTGCGCGCGCTTCGGCACCGCGGAGCGGTAGTAGGAAATTAGCCAGGGGTACGCGTTTTTTGCCTACCCCTGGTATTGAGACTCACCAAGAATCGCACCCCGGCAGGGGTGCGAGGAGTCCGCGACACCCTTTCAGGGTGCGGATTCCAGAGTTGTCAAAGTATTCCAGGGGTACGCAAAAAACGCGTACCCCTGGCTAATCTCCTCGCACCGCTCCGCGGTGCTTAATCCGCGCGAATGATACAGACTGCTTCTGGGTTGACCAGTTGCGCCGCGATGGTTTCGACACAGAGGAGATGAACTGCTGTCTCGTCGTGCGAGCGGTAGCCCACGGTGAAATCCCCGCCGACCGTAATCATGAAATCTCCGCCACGTGTCGAAAAAAGCACGGCGCCCTCGATGACTGGTGAGTTGTAGACTTTGGCCATAACAATACCCAGCTGCTTCGCAGCGGGATAGAAGCCGCCTTCGCCTGCTTGCCGCAAGTAAGAATAATAATGATGCGGTGACAGTATGGCTTCATACGGCCCTTTGATCCCCATCGTGTCGAGCTTTTCCACAGCTGCCAGGAAATCCGCGACGACGCGTCCAGGTCGCAACCAGTCTGACAGCGCCACACGCGGAATATCACGCGCTGACAAGATCCCGGGGTTTGTAGAAGTACCGTAAAGCACGAGTGCATCTTCAGCAATCGCCATCTCCCGCGCAGCCTCCTCGATTGACTTGGTCTCCAGAGCAGGCCCAACGCGTTCGAATATATCGATATCTGCCCACGGAAT
>QHXA01000460.1:0-2028 GCA_003222755.1 Acidobacteriota bacterium | reverse complement strand
GTTCGGTTATCGGAGCAGTGGTAAACAAATACTGCTTCAGGTGCGCGTCGAATACCGGGTCGTGCCGGCGAATCCACTCGAGTACCATCGACGCATGTTCCTTCTCTTCGTCGCGATTGTGAGTGAGAATCTTTCGAAGTGCTTCGTCGGGGGTGGCATCGATGCGCTGCTGGTACCAATCGATCGCTTCAAGTTCCTCCATCAGGCTCACGATGGCACGATGCATGTCGCGGGTTTCTGGTTTCAGGTCTTGAGCCGATTCATGAAAACCTTCAGAAGCCATCGATTCCTCCTATGCACTGCGAAATCAAAGGAACGTCTCTTGCATTCTAACTACCAGTGCGGTCTGTAATGATACTGGAGGTGGTATATGTCTCGATACTTCCGTCCCATTTTTGCGATTGTAATTATTGCTGTATTCGTTGCTGCCCTTAGAAGTGGTCAGGCATTGCCGCTCGAGAAGATCAAACTTCCGCCCGGATTCAGCATCAGTATTTATGCGACAGGTGTGCGCAACGCGCGACAGATGGCGCTTGGCTCGAACGGGACCCTTTTCGTCGGCTCGATGAATGCCGGCAACGTGTATGCGGTCGTGGATCGTGACAAAGACTATCGTGCAGATGAAGTGATCAAAATTGCCGGAGGGCTGGATATGCCTTCGGGCGTAGCGTTCCGGAATGGCTCATTGTACGTGGCGGAGATTTGGCGTGTGACGAGGTACGACAACATTGAAGCGCAGTTGAAGAATCCTCCGAAGCCCGTTGTTGTAAACGATAAATTTCCGCATGACCAGCACCACGGCTGGAAGTTCATTGCCTTCGGTCCCGATGGCATGCTTTATGTTCCGGTCGGCGCGCCTTGCAACGTCTGCCGCCCGGATGAGCGCCATGGCGTGATCGATCGTATGAATGCCGATGGTTCCGGTCTTGAGGTGTTTGCCATGGGCATTCGCAACACCGTCGGATTCGATTGGCATCCGGGCACAAAAGAGTTGTGGTTCACTGATAACGGCCGCGACAACATGGGTGACAACATTCCGCCTGATGAGCTGAACTACGCGCCGCGAAAGGGAATGAACTTCGGCTTTCCGGATTGCCACGCCGGGACGATTCCCGATCCCGAGTTCGGAAAAGAACCTTGTAGCAAATTCACTCCTCCTGCAATGAACTTAACGCCGCACGGCGCCGCCATCGGAATGCGTTTCTATACGGGTTCGATATTCCCCGCGGAATACCGGAATCAGATCTTCATCGCCGAGCACGGATCATGGAATCGCAGCACGCCCATCGGATATCGCGTGATGGTCGCGCGGCTGGAAGGCAATAAGGCTGTCAAATACGAGCCGTTCGCCGAAGGCTGGCTGCAGGGTTCGCGCGCTTGGGGCCGCCCCGCGGACGTGCTCGTCATGCCGGATGGCTCGCTATTGGTGGCCGACGATCAGGCGGATGCAATTTACCGGATCACCTACCGTAAATAGCCGCGGACCGGAGCACGGGCGTGGGCGGAAGTTTGGATTTTTTGCGCACGCCGGAGGCGTGCTGGGAAATTAGCCAGGGGTACGCGTTTTTTGCGTACCCCTGGAATACGTCGACAACTCGGAATCCGCACCCTGGAAGGGTGTCGAGGACTCCTCGCACCCTGCCGGGGTGCGATCCTTCGTGCGTCTCAATACCAGGGGTACGCAAAAAACGCGTACCCCTGGCTAATTTCCCAGCACCGCTCCGCGGTGCGAAACCCCAACTCCACACCACGGGGGTTTCTTTATACTTATGCGCATCATGTCAGATGCAACCATCAACCTCCTTCGCGACCTGATTGCCATCGACTCCGTGAACCCGTCGCTCGTCCATGGTGCGGCCGGAGAAAAAGAAATCGCGGGCCTGATCGCAAACAAGTTGCAAGCAAGCGGAATGGATGTCGAGATCCAACCAATTACTAGCGAACGTTCGAACGTCATCGGCTTGATCGAAGGCGCGCAGAAGGGTCGCACCCTGATGCTGTGCGGGCACATGGACACGGTAGGCGTCG
>QHXA01000459.1:5169-15302 GCA_003222755.1 Acidobacteriota bacterium | reverse complement strand
GCGTTAGATCACCCTGAACAGCGTAGCTATTCTTCAATTGCGACATCATGTCCACGTATGCCCGAACTAAGCTGTGGTTCACATCGAGTTTGATGTTTTCGCGCTTGTAGTCGATGCGAACGAATGCATCAATGCGGCCGCGTTTGAAAGCGCCGGAGATCTTTTGCCGGATCACGTTCTCGAAATTTTGATACTCGCCTGGAAGTTTGATGTGAACGTCCAGGTAGCGGTGGTTCACGCTTTTGATTTCGATGAGCACCGACAAATTCGGCGCTTCCGCGCGCGCGGATCCGAACCCGGTCATGCTGTAGATCATGGGCTCACGTCCTGAAATTGCAAATTGTAGAGCTTCCAGTATAGGCCTCGCCGAACGACAAGCTCTTCGTGAGTGCCGGATTCTTTGATGCGCCCATCGGCTAGAACGATAATCCGATCGGCGCGGCGCACGGTCGACAAACGGTGAGCGATGACAATCGTGGTTCGACCTTCCATGAGGTTTTGAAGCGCCCGTTGAACGAGAGCCTCGGACTCGGTGTCAAGCGAAGAGGTCGCCTCGTCGAGGATCAAGATTGGAGAATCCTTCAACAGCGCTCTCGCAATAGAAATCCGCTGCCGCTCTCCGCCTGAGAGGCGCAAACCGCGTTCGCCGATACGGGCCTCGTAATCGGTGACGAAATCATCGACGAGAGCGGCTTTGGCCGCACGCTGGATTGCGTCGTCACCTGAGATGGGATCGCCGTAAGCGATGTTGGCGCGGATCGTGTCGTTGAAAAGAATCACGTCCTGCGTCACGATCGCGATTTGCTTGCGCAGTGATTCGAGTCGTAGGTTCCTGACATCATGACCATCGATCAGTATCCGCCCCGCCGTAGCGTCATAGAACCGCGGCAATAGATTCACCAGCGTTGTCTTCCCGGCTCCGCTGGAACCGACGATCGCTACCACTTCGCCACGGCGAACAGTGAATGAGATTCCATCGAGAACTGTCGCGCCCGGTTCATAAGCAAAGTGGACATCCTCGAATTCGATCCGATCCGAGAAGCCCGGCACCGTTTGAGTGCCCGTATCTCTCTCGGTATCCAGCGATAGAATCTCGAAAATCCGTCCCGAGGCGCCAAACGCCTGCTGAAAAGAATTGTTTATTCCGCTCATCCGCCGAATTGGGTCGTAGAGCTTGGTCAACATAATGATGAACGCGATGAAAACACCAGCACTCATTCGTTGCGACCGCGCGTATAGCAGAAAGACCGCCACCACGATTACTCCAAGCACTTCCATCAGTGGCGAGGATAGGGAATGCGTCAGCCTTTGGCGCAGATTCAGGTGGAAAACACGTTGCGTAATTTTGCGAAATCTGCCGGCCTCCGTCTTTTCCATGCCGAATGCTTTGACGATGTGATTTCCAGTCACCGTCTCAAATAGGACGTTCGCCATTTCCGCCAATTCTTCCTGGTTGGACTTGCTGAGCAGGCGAAGTTTCTTTCCAAACCACACGGTTGGATAGAAAACAAAAGGCACGAGCACCAGGGATATTGCAGCAAGTTTCCAATCGATCGCGAAGATCGCAATCACGAGACAAATCAAAATCGCAGTCTGCTTCAGAAACTCGGCCGCAGTTTCCGACGCCGCGATCTGGATGCGCTCCACATCTGCAGAAACTCGGGAGATCAATTCGCCCGTCGGATTGAGATGAAAAAAACGAAGCGGCTGAAGAAGAATCTTCTCAAAGACGTCGTTCCGTAAATCCCGCACGACAGCTTGTCCCAGGAAAGCAATGGCAGTAACGGAACCGTATTCGGCAATCGCTTTGATGGCGGTGACCGCAAGCAATAGAAGCAGGAACATCCGGCCATCGGACGCGGCAACATTGAAATGTATATTGATCCACGGAATCGCAATTGTGGGCGTGGCGGATGCCCGAAGAAGCGTGTCGAAAATGAGTCCAATCAGGAGTGGCGTCACGGCCTCGAAGACTCCGACCACCGCGACCAGGCTCAATGAAACCAGCAGCACCCAGCTATACGGCCGGACGTAGGCGAACAATCGGTTACGCTGTGGGCCGAGAGGAATGGATCTCATGTTTGTCGCAAAACGTGCGGCAGTAATTCAGCCAAAAACAGGCACAATCGGTTGATCAGTCGATATACTCCGGAGCGCGTTTCAGTTTCTCGTGCAGCGCCTTGTCGTGCTGAATCCATAATTGCGCGCCGGCCGATTTCAAAAACTGTTCGACTCTTTTCCGAGTTTCGCGCGTTTGATTACGGTCGGTATCGAAGGACGGAACGCGATCGAGCGTCCGCTCCTCGGGATAATGATAGAGATCCCCCGCGAGCAGCACTGGACCTGCCTTGGCGAACTTCAGGAATAGCATTTGGTGTCCAGGTGTGTGGCCTGGACCATATTTAATGATTACGGTTCCGTCGCCGAATACATCATGGTCGGTGTTCTTGACGACGATCGTCTTGGCGTCTTTAAGTTTGCTGAATTGGGCGACCGGCGCTCTGGGCGGAGGAGGTTCGGAGAACATTGCCGCGCGTTCGGACTCCTGCACAATCCAGGTCGAGCGCGCGAATTCGTTCGCGTTGGCCACGTGGTCGCCATGGTAGTGCGACATCGCCAGATACGTGATGTCGGCGGGCGTGTAACCCAGTGCTGCGAGCTGCGGCAACAGCTTCTTGTTGACTCGGAATGGCCCTTGAGCTCCCGGCCCGCTCGCCGGCATGTTCGCGTCTGCGATCTCGCCGACGTCCCACATCAGCGTGCCTCTCGGATGCACGACGAGATAACACGGCGTAATGAAATCCAGCGGCCCCTTGATCTCCTCCATCTTCAGGTCGTATGACGCCGGATTCATGTCCACGATCGTTCCACAATCCAGAATGTACAGCCGGACGGATGCTGGAGCCGCCGGCTTCTGTTGAGCCATCAAAGAACTAACGAGCGTCGCCACTAACCAAAGCAATCGCATGCGTGTCTCCGTTTTGCTCTTCTGTAGGGGCGGTCCGCGAAGCGCAAGCGCGATAGCGCGCAGCCTCACAAAATGACCGCCCGCAATGTCTGACGGTGAGAGCATAGACCAAATGAGCATGGTAGTGAAGTTGTCGATGAGCGAGGCTCGTGGTAGTCTCGCGCAGACGTGATATCAGACAATGCGAGGGGGGCCCTCCAAATGCGAAATCTCCTGGCTCAGGCGGTTGTTGTGCTGGCGGGCGTTTTATTGCCCTGGGTGATAGCTCCAGCTGCGCGAGCGCGAACAACGGCTCAGAACAATGCGGCAGCGCTTCCTTTCGACGCTCATGATCTCTCCGGAGTATGGCAGCTTGCGCCGGGTGGTGGCGGTCAAGGTCCAGGTGACAACTTTCCTCCGTTGACGCCCTGGGGACAGGCGAAGTACGACGCCAACAAGCCGGGATATGGGCCGAAAGCCGCGCCCGGCGGGAACGATCCCATCTTGAAATGTGACCCGACGGGTTTTCCGCGCATTCTTTTCGTCATTTGGCCTTTTGAGATCATCCACACCGGAAGGATTCTGATGTTTTTCGAAGGGCAACACACGATTCGCGAAATCTGGATGGACGGCCGTCAGCTTCCTGCCGATCCGGATCCCAGATGGTATGGCTATTCCGTCGGAAAATGGCAAGGGGATACGCTGGTTGTCGAGACAATCGGCTTTAATGACAAGACCTGGCTCGGTGCGCAGGGCCAACCGCATAGTGATGAGATGCGCACGATCGAGCGTTACCGTCGGGTGGATCACAACACGATAGAGTTCAACCTGACCATCGATGATCCAAAGACCTACACCAAAGTTTGGTACGCCGAGCCGCGGCTCATCAAATTGAAACCAGGCGTAGAAATTCCCGAATCTTTTTGCGTTGCATCCGAAGAGGAGGAATTTGCCAAAAGAATCCGCGAGCCTGCGGCTCGACAAACCGGAAAGGAATGAGATGGCCAAAGCATCGCTGACTCTGGTTGTCACTGTCTTGTTTTTATGCGCGTCGGCATCCGCGCACCACGGAAATTCAGCATACGACGAAACTGCGCGAGTCCCCCTTAAAGGAACTGTGACGGAGTTTGTGTGGACTAATCCCCACTCTCAAATTTATCTGGATGTGAAAGACAAGAACGGCAACGTTGTGAATTGGGGCATCGAAACAAACAGTCCCGGTATTTTGACCAGGGCCGGTTGGACAAGACGGTCTCTCAAGGCCGGAGATGAAGTCACGATCATTCTCTGCCCCGCTAAAAATGGCGCGCCTGTCGCATATATAGGATCCGGAGATCCAGGGACAAAGGTCGTTTTTACCGATGGGCGCGAGTTGGATTTCAAAGACAAGACGGCAAGCCGCTGACGCGCCATTTGTTGAAGCGGGGTCATTTTCTGTACACCGTCGCTCGAACCTTTTCTTCGACCTCTTTGGGTTTGTGCATCTTCAGGATCTGAGCAGCCAAATCCTTCAGTTGTGCCATTGAAACCGAGCGAATCAAGCGCTTGATCCGCAGGTATGCCGGGAGACTCACTGAAAGCGACGTGAATCCGAGTCCAAGCAGAACGGCCGCCGATGGTGGATCTGCGGCCATTTCGCCGCAGACTGTGACGGGTTTTCCTGTCGGCCGCAGCAAACTGTACACCTGCTGCAGACATCTTAGAATGGCCGGATGGAACGGGTTGTAAAGATGAACGACGGATTGATCGGAACGGTCGATGACCAAATAGTATTGAATCAGGTCATTCGTTCCGAGACAGAAGAAATCCACACGCGACGCCATCAGATCGCAGGTTTGTGCGGCAGCGGGAGTTTCAATCATGACGCCAATCGGAACGTGTGGGTCATATGCCTGCCGCCGCGCGCTTAATTCCGCTTGAACTTCTGCAATGACTGCATGGGCCGAGTCCAGATCGTCCACAGAGGAAACGAACGGCAAGAGAAGGCGCGTTGGTCCGTGCACTGAAGCGCGGTACACGCTCCGCAGTTGTTTCTTGAACAGATCTTTGTTCTCGAGACAGAATCTCAGGCCTCTCACGCCCAAATTCATGTTCACGCCGTCCCAGCTCTTTTGATCGATACCAACGTCTATGGTACGGAACGTAAGGGGCGCGCCCTTCGCAGACTTTAATACAAGAGAGTAGTCGGCGACCAAGGACTCCTCATCGGGCTGCTTGCCCTGCCGAAAGAAATCAAATTCCGTCCGGTATAAGCCGATGAATTGACACCCGTGCGCAACCGCCGACCGAACCTCCTCACTAAAGTTGATGTTTGCGCCGAGCGAAATTTGGACGGAATCTTCGGTTACAGAAGGAGCGGAGGCGAAAGCGCCCGACTTCTTTTTCAACTTCTTTCCATCGCGGTCTCGGTTCTTATACTGCGCAAGCGTTTCTTCGGAGGGCGCCCAAATCACGACACCACGCTCCCCGTCAACGATCAGTAAATCACCGGAACTGACCTCCGACAATTCCGCAGCGCCTACGACAGCGGGAATCTCCAGCGACCGGGCCATGATGGCCGTGTGCGAAAGAGGGCTGCCGGTTTCGGTTGCGAGGCCGACGATGCGCTTAGAACGCAGCCCGAACAATGTAGATGGCGGAACGAGTTTCCCGACGAGAATCGCCTCGTACGGAAGCTTTTTGAAAGAAGGTAGAGGTTTCGATTGAAGATTGTGAAGCAGCCGCCGGACGATGTCATCAAGGTCGCCACGCCGCTCGCGCAGGTATTCATCGCTTAAGCGGTCGTAAGCTTGGAAAAGATCATCGCTCACCTGCTGTATAGCCCATTCAGCATTGATGTAATCGGATTCGATTTTTTCGATAATGCGATCGACGAATAAACGGTCCTGCAGCACGAGCAAATGCGCGTCAATGAGAAAGGACGATTCCGGGCCGCTGTTCCGCTTCAGCTCCGACTGCATGCGCTTCAACTGCTCGCGCGATTTTTCAACAGAGGCGCGGAATCGCTCGATCTCCTTTCGGACCTGATCCGGCCGCAGTTTGAAATTGAAGGACACGAACAGCGGATCGAATGTCCGCACCGCCTTTCCGATGGCTGTACCCACGGAAGCGACAACGCCGTGGATAATTCGCTCCTGCTTCATATGTTCACCGGCATTCCTGCCTTCCTAGCGTCGGGCCCGCCAAGCCCGCTTTCACAATGTTACCGTGGTGACACGCCCGTTTGCTGTCGCTCATCCAGTTAAATATTGACAGATCGTTTCCACCGCCTGATCTTCATCGATGCCTTCTGCCCTTACGCTCAATTTCGAGCCGAATCCCGCCGACAGCAGAAGAATGCTCAAGATACTGCGCGCATCGGCCTCAACAGTTTTGGTCGTGTCCGAGCGGAATAAAATGATGGTGGATTTGTATTGGGACGAAAGTTGAACCAGCCTTGCCGCAGCGCGCGCATGAAGGCCCAGCCGGTGACCGATAACAACCTCCCGCTCTTTCATGACCGCTTGGGCGAGAGCAATTCACTAGCAATGTAAATGCTGCTTTGGCCCTGCTCCTTGACGACTTTTGCGGCGGTGGCGAGCGTTTGGCCTTCGCCGATCTGGGCAAATTTGATCAGCATTGGCAGATTGACTCCGGTCACCACTTCGACCTTGCCGGGATCGAGAAACGTCGAAGATATATTCGTTGGTGTCCCCCCGAACATGTCCGTTAAAATCAGCACGCCTTCTGGACCCCGCACACGCTCGAGAGCCTTCTCAATCATCGTTGTTGCCATATCGACATCGTCGTGCCATCCGAGTGAGACCGCAGTGATGTGATGGATCTCACCCACAATCATCTCGGCCGCATTCAAAAGCTCGATGGCCAAGCGGCCATGTGTGACGATAAGCCCGCCGATCATGGCTGAATATTAACCTTTCTGGAAATCGCGGTGCGAAACTTTGACCCGATACTGTTGATCACGAACATGTTTCGAGATGGCATTAGCAATGAATACGGACCGATGCCGCCCGCCGGTGCACCCGATTGATATGGTCACGTAAGATTTGCCCTCCTTTTCGTATTGCGGAAGAAGAAAGTCGATGAAGCTGTAAACGTGATCCAGGAACTTTCCTGTTTCCTCGTGCGAATTCATGTACTCGATAACGGCGGGATGGGCGCCGGTATGGGGCTTCAAATGCGGCACAAAATTCGGATTCGGCAAGAATCGGACGTCAAACACCAAATCCGAATCGATCGGAACGCCATACTTGAATCCGAAACTCACCAGAGAGACCAGCAGATGCTGCGTCTGCTTCTCTTCCAGCAGCCGCAGCGCGTGGTGCCGCAAATCATGGATCGTAAACTGTGATGTATCCAGGACGTGATCCGCCATAGCGCGAATCGGCGCGAGCAACTCCCGCTCGAGCGCAATGGCTTCGAGAACCGGCCGGTTCGGATCCAAGGGATGAGGCCGCCGCGTTTCACTGAAAAGACGGCATCGGACGCCTCGAGAAACCACAATGACATTTCCAGCCCGGGGGTATCCTTCAGCTCTTTGTAAACGGCTGGAAACTCGCTCAAAGTCTGCCCCTCGCGGACATCAATAACCATGGCGGCTTTGGCCGATTCAGATTCGGATTTCAAAATCAGTTCGTAGAATTTGCTTAACAGCCCAAGAGGCAGATTATCGACGCAGAAAAAACCACGATCCTCGAGTGCTCGAAGGAAAGTCCCCTTTCCCGAGCCACTCAGGCCGGTGAGGATGATGAAAGAAGATCTTTGCATGCGCAGGGAAAAACGCGGGCTAAAGCCGGCGACTCCATGCTTGCCGGACATGTTTGACCGAGTATGTAGTCGCGCGGCTTTAGCCCGCGTTTCCGTCCGATTACGCTTCGGGCTCGATCCAACCGATATTCCCATCCTTTCGTTTGTAAACCACGTTGAGCCGCTCCGTGTCGGCGTTCCGGAACACCAGAAATTCGCGTTCGGAACCCTCGATCTGAATGGCGGCGTCATCGACACTCATGGGCTTGGCTGCTACCTCGTACGTCCGAATGATGCGAGGCAATCTTTGTCCGAGGGCCTCCTCGACTTCAACAACCGATGTGGTCGTGATCACTTCACCCTTGTGGTTGTTGTTGTGACGCTTCCGCGTTACCTTGCGTTCCTTGTCTCTCAGGATCTGTTTTTCCACCTTATCAATGACGGCCGCGATCGATGTGTACATGTCCGTCGAAACTTCCTCGCCATGATAAAAATCACCGCGTGTCTTGATATTCAACTCCGCGATGTGACGCTGGTGTTTTTCGACAGTGAGGATGAAATGCGCTTCAAGGATTTCATCCATGATTCCACGTAATTTCTCGAGTCGATCTGTGGCGAATTTGCGAAGTGGCTCGGTGATTTCGATGTGGCGACCTGTGATATCGACACTCATAGGCGACCCTCCATCTGGGCGGCAGGAGCCGCCCCGGCAGTAGATCAGGATCTAACGCGACGCTGATGTGTGCTTGGAATCTTCAAGTCTTCCCGATACTTCGTGATACTCCGGCGAGTAACCGAGATGCCTTCCTCTTTCAACATGAGCGCGATCTTCTCATCGGTCAGGGGATTTCGTGGATCTTCGTTTTCGATGTACTTCTTCACCTTTCGCTTTACGATCAATAGCGACGTCCCGTTGCCCATCGGACCGTTGACGGCTTCCGAAAAGAAGAACCGTAGCTCGAAAACGCCTTGCGGAGTGTGCGCGAACTTGTTGGCCACGGCGCGGCTAACGGTCGAGGGGTGCACTCCGACTTCTTCGGCAACATCTTTGATCATCATCGGCTTTAACTGATCGATGCCCTTGTCAAGGAACTCCGTCTGCCGCCGGATGATGGCCTCGCAGACTTTCACGATGATGTGCTTCCGCTGTTCAATGTTTTTGAGCAGCTGGACCGCAGATTTGAAACAGTCTTTGACGTAATTCTTAACGTCCTTGTTGACCGCGCCGCGCTCCAGCATGTGCCGGTAGGTTGGGCTCAGACGGAGCTGCGGAACTTCATCTTCGTTAGTGACGACGGTATATTGCCCGCCGACTTTGACGATGAAGACATCAGGCTCGATTAAGCGGGGCTGGGATTTGTTGTATTTCTGGCCAGGCCGGGGATCGAGCTGCTTGATGATCTCGACTTCGTCCATGATCATGTCGAGAGCTTTATTGAGCGCCTTCGCAATCTCCTTGAATTGTTTGTTCTGTAGCTTGTGAAGATGGTCGCGGACAATCTCGACCGCCAGGCTTTCCTCTTCGCCAAGAATCCTCAACTGGATCAACAGGCATTCGCGCAGGTCACGCGCCGAAACGCCCGGCGGATCGAAGTGTTGAACGACTTCGAGCGCTTTCTGTACTTCCTCGAGCGTATGTTCGCCGCTCTCCCCAATTTCTTCGAGCGTGATTGGAATTTCGCGGCCGTTCTCGTCAACGGCGCACAGATAACCATCCTCATTCAGATTTCCGATGATCGAGTGGCACGCGACGCGAATGTTTTCTTCCACCGTCGCCAGGCCGAGTTGCCATTCGAGATGGTCCGTGAGTGTTTGCGGTTTCGCCAGGAAGTTCTCGAACGAGGGCTTTTCAAAAATTTCCGTTTCGCGCGGACGCGAAGCACCATCGTTCAGGTATTGATCGAAGCTCTGAAAATCGATGTCGCCATATGGATCGTCTACGGCGGGCTCGGGCTCCGCCGGAGCCGCGACCTCGACGGTACTTTCCGCGGTCGGCTCAGGCTCCGTGACGCAATGATCGCGAGCCGCAGCCTCGAGCAATGCCTCATATTGGGCATCTGTTCCGTCGACCTCGGCGGATCCATCCGGTGCCTTTTGATCCAGTTCGATCTCCGGAGTCGTGCTCTCGACGATTTCAGTGCCCTCTTCGAGCACCGGGTTTTGAACCAGCTCTTGCTGGATCATATCTGTCAACTCAAGTTTATTGAGTGTAAGCAGGCTCACCATTTGAACCAGACCAGGGGTGAGAACCTGCTTTTGGGCAAGTTTTGTGACTAACTTCAGGTCCTGATACGCCATACGTGCAACTACTTCTAATTTAGACTGAAATGCTCTCCGAGATAAACCCTCTTTACCTCAATGTCATTTCCGAGTTCTCTCGGAGTGCCGGATCGAAAAATCGATCCGTTGTTGATAATATAAGCACGGTCAGTGACCTGCA
>QHXA01000459.1:579-5060 GCA_003222755.1 Acidobacteriota bacterium | reverse complement strand
ATCGGGTCAATTCCGGAGAACGGTTCATCCAACAACATAAATTTGGGTGAAATTACCAGTGATCGCGCTATTTCCACTCTGCGCCTCTCCCCGCCAGAAAGCGTATCGGCCAGGCTCTTTCGGACGTGGCCGATGCCAAATTCCTCGAGCAAGCTCTCCAGCCTGTCGCGGCGCTCGGTTTTTGAAAGCGGCAAGGTTTCCAGAATGGCCATGATATTGGCTTCAACAGTCAGCTTGCGGAACACGGATGCTTCTTGCGGTAGGTAGCTAATCCCATTCTTCGCCCGCAGATACATGGGCAAATCCGTGATGTCATGCTCCCCAAGCAGGACAACGCCCGAGTCGGGACGCGTCAGTCCCACGATAATACAAAACGTTGTCGTTTTACCGGCCCCATTGGGTCCTAGCAGTCCAACGACCTCTCCCTGATCGACAACGAGGCTGACGTTATGGACTACTTTTCGGCCTTTATACGATTTCGTAACGCCGATGGTGGTGAGTGCGGTCATTTCCTCTCATTCTTAACCGGATGCTTTGTGACGGTGCGCTGCCCAGTACTGGCGGTGACAGACACGGTCTGGCCTTTGTTGTTCATCGTCAGCTCCGAACCCTGGACCAGCCCATGCTCCTTATCACGAACTTCCGCATTCTTACCGGTAAGCGTGACAAGATCCGTGGAGGCGTCGTATACAGCGCGATCCCCTGTTCCGCGTTGATCCGCCCTCGTTACGACAACGCCACCACTCGCGACGATTTCCGTAACATTGCTGTCGCGGAAATTAACGACCATATCGGGCGTCTCTAAAATCACATCCTGATTTTGCGCGCGCACGTGCCCCAGATAATGGACCACGCCGCGCGCATCATCGTAGTCAAGGGTATCTGAAACGGCTCGAACTTTCTGTAGATGCGACTGGACCTTACCTCCTGGCGCAGCTTCCGCGTGCAGTTTACTATTCTGCTGCGCTTGGGCCGATGCGTTGAGCCGCTCCGCTCTGATGTAGGCGTCTCCGCGCCACAGTTGAACGTTCCCCGTGTAGAGTATGGAATCCGATGCGCCTTCGGCGCGCGCAGCTTTGATCAGTATCGGCTGTTGCGCATTTTTAATAAGGGTGGAAACATTCTTCGTGGCAACGAAAGAATTGTCTTTCTGGTTGACTCGAATCTGCGCGGCTTCAAGCCGTTTTTCGGAATCGTTTACTACCGGTGAACCTTCAAGTGCAACGACCGTTCCTCCCTCTTCGAAACGGCCGGTCTGAGCACGTCCGTCATATTGCGGAGTGTGAAAAACAAAATTGCCGTTCTGTACAAGCTCCAGAAGCGTGTTGGTACGGCTGTCGAATCGGGCTCGCGTCTGATCGGATGAACTCTGTTGGCCGCCCTCTTTCTTCAACGTGGCGCGGCGGACAGTGCTGAACGTCACGATATCCTCACCATTTTCAATCGCGAAGTCTCTCCCTTCAATTATCGAATCACCGATTTTCAGAACCGAATTGTCCATTGTTTGAATTGATCCTGCGGCGTTCGTCGAAATAGCCGAAGACTCCAGCGTTTGATTGGAAGCAAGGTCCATGCGCGCATTCTGGCGCGCTTCGAGGACGTCGACTTTTCCGTCTTTCAATTTGGTATCGATGTTGCCGCCACTCAGGCGCTGATGGGTGTCGGGGTTGATCTTCTCAATTTCGACGTTCCCTCGCGCTCGGACCCGCTCCGCATTTTTCGCCTCGGAAACGATGGTTTCCATCCAACCGGCGCGGAGTTTCCACAAATCATGGCCCACCTGAGATTGAGACTCAGCCGTAACGTTGTCTTCAACAGTGATGATTTTTGGTCTGTGGGTACCCGGTTCCAAATCAGCGCGAGCCGTCGAACCACGAACCCAACCGCTTGCTGATTGAATGAAGACGCCTTCCGACATCGTGGTCCAGTTTTCCTTTTGATGGAACAAAGCAGCGCCGGTTTCAATCTCCACACCATCTGCGGTGTGGATCTTCACATCCCCATTGAGCTTCAACAGGCCGGTATTCATTCCATATTCAAAGCTGTTGGCGTGCCCCGTCGTGCCGTTCTGCTCGAGCGTGGCCCGTTCAGGAGCAGTGACAACTCCCTCGCGATGGTTGTAGATCACGTTTTGCGTGCGGATCGTCGTCTTTTCATCAAGCTGTATTTCGACGTCTCCGTTGCACGTGAAATCATTCGTCGCTTCGTCATACGTGCAGTTTTTGCCGTGGATGTTTCGCGCTGGATCTCGCTCTGTCGCGCCGTAAACAGTCACATCGACATCTTGGAGGATGTACTTGTCATCTTTGTACCCGAGACTCTGTCTGGCGCGTACCGTAAACTGAGTACGGCCGCCTTCCGTGCGTGCGTAAGTAAAGCCTTCGGTGCGTACAGAGACGCCGCTCGGCAGCTTGGCTCCAGTCCTCGGTGAATCGGCTTTCTGCACTCGGCGAGCGTAATAGTTCCAAGCCGGAATCGCGACGAGCACTATCACGAGGATAGGAAGCACGACTCGGAGAAAGCGAATGACTCGATGTGTGAAAACCCGCTCTAGGCGCATTCTGCGTTTACTGTAGGGCGGTCATAGACCGCCCCTACAGCGTTAGAATACAATACGCCCGTTCCTACCAACTGCATGTAAAACCAAGGAGAGTCACGTATGCACGTGAAGATGACAATTAATGGACAGCTATTTGAGAAAAACGTTGAGCCGCGGCTTTTGCTCACGCATTTCATTCGTGACGTTGCGGGCCTGACCGGAACGCACATCGGTTGTGAGACGAGTATCTGCGGCGCGTGCACGGTATTGGCGAATGGCCTGGCGGTGAAGTCATGCACCATGTTCGCTGTCCAGGCCGATGGTTCAGATGTCGTGACAATCGAAGGCATGGCCAAAGACGGCCAACTCCATCCACTTCAGGAGGGCTTCTGGGAAGAGCACGGCTTGCAATGTGGATACTGCACGCCCGGAATGATCATGTGCTCGCACCAGCTTTTATCCCGCAACGCTTCTCCAACTGAAGAAGAAATCCGGGACGCGCTCGACGGCAATCTGTGCCGGTGCACGGGATATCAGAACATCGTGAAAGCCGTTCAATCGGCATCACGCAAATTGAAGACAATGCCAAAAGTCGCAGCCGGAGATTAGGAGGTGACCATGACTCAACGTTATGTCGGTCAGGCTATGAAGCGAAAAGAAGATCCGCGGCTTGTGTCGGGTACGTCCACCTACGTGGATGATGTTGTGCTGCCCGGCATGCTGCACATGGCCGTTACACGCAGCATTCATGCGCATGCGCGAATCAAGCGCGTCGATATTTCGAAAGCGCAGAAGCTTCCGGGTGTGGTCGCCGTTGTTACGGGCGAGGAAGCAGCGGCTCAATGCGGCCCTATACCGTGTGCGGCATCGATTCCGGATATGAAGAACGCCCAACGGCACCTCCTGGCCGTGGACAAAGTGCGTTTTGTGGGAGAACCGGTTGCGGTCGTTGTGGCAGAGAACAAGTACATCGCGCGGGACGCTGCTGATCTGATCGAGATCGACTATGAGCCCCTTGCCGCCGTGGTGAATCCCGAAAAGGCCATGGATCCGGCAAGCCCGCGCCTCTATGACGAATTCTCCGACAACATCGCTTACAACTTCGCTTTTGAAAGCGGAAACACCGAAGAAGCATTTCAGAAAGCCGATGTGATCGTGAAAGAACGTTTCATTAATCAGAGGCTCGCGCCGGTCGCCATGGAACCGCGGGGCGTCGTCGCCACTTACCAGATGCCGGATAACGAACTGGTGGTCTGGTGCTCGACCCAGCAGCCGCATGGCCTGAGAACACTGCTTGCCAACCTGCTCCGCGTTCCGGAAAACAAGACGCGCGTCATCGCGCCTGAAGTCGGGGGCGGGGCCGCAAAATTGATTTGTACGCCGAAGACGGACTTGTCGGCTATGTAGCGAGAAAGACCGGCCGGCCCGAGAAATGGAACGAAGGCCGGCGCGAGAACATGGCAGCCACTATTCACGGGCGCGATCAGATCGACGACGTGGAGCTGGCATTAAAAAAGGATGGCACGATTCTGGGCATGAGGGTCAAAGCCATCGCCGATCTTGGCGCCTTCTTCTCGCTCTTCACGCCGATGATCCCAACACTGACCGGACTCCTCGCGCCCGGCTGCTACAAAATCCCGGCCCTCAAGTTTGACCAGGTGGGCGTACTAACCAACAAAATGGCGACCGACGCATACCGCGGCGCCGGCCGGCCGGAAGCCACTTACCTGATTGAGCGGATCGTGGACGTCGCGGCACAGAAGCTGAAGATCGACCCGGCCGAGATTCGCAGGAAAAATTTTCCACAACCGAAAGAATTTCCATTCAAGACATCGGGTGGCGTGATCTATGACAGCGCGAACTATGAAGGGGCGCTCAATCGCGCGCTGGAACTGGCCGACTACAAAGGACTGCGCCGGAAGCAGGCCGAGATTCGCAAGCA
>QHXA01000459.1:0-526 GCA_003222755.1 Acidobacteriota bacterium | reverse complement strand
GCCCGGAGGAGGCTGGGAAGCCGGTACTGTCCGCATCGAACGCACCGGCAAAGTCACGCTCCTGACCGGCGCGTCTCCGCACGGCCAGGGACAGGAAACCACGTTTGCACAAATCGTGGCCGATGAGTTCGGCATCGAACCGGACGATGTGGTCACGATCCACGGTGACACCGCTCGCGTCCCTGCCGGCATCGGTACCTTCGGAAGCCGTGGCACTGCGGTCGGCGGAACGGCCATTTATCTTGCCGCGCAGGATCTGAAAGAGAAAATGAAGAAGATTGCCGCACACCTACTGGAGTCCACGCCGGACAAGATCGAATTCGGGATCGGAAAACTCATGGTGAAGGGTGACTCGGGACGATCCATCAATTTCACTGATGTTGTGAGCGTGGCTTACAACGCTGTGAAACTCCCGCCCGGCATGGAGCCGGGGCTGGATGTCACACGTTTCTTCGAGCCCTCAAACTTCACTTTCCCGTTCGGCACACACGTGTGCGTCGTCGAACTCGATGAGGAGACCGGCGAA
>QHXA01000458.1 GCA_003222755.1 Acidobacteriota bacterium | reverse complement strand
GTTCAACACTTGCACGCTGCTGGCGAATGGGACACAGAGGAATTGCCTTCCGGGCGACACTCCGGCGTGGCAAATCAACGCGGTGAGTACATTTGGTAACGCCGGGCGCAATATCCTGCGCAGTGATGGTTTAAAAAACTTCGATCTGGGATTGTCGCGATCATTCCGCTTCACGGAACAGGTCTCTCTGCAGTTCCGGTCTGAGGTCTTCAATCTCGTCAATCATCCGAATTTCGCGCTCCCAAACCAAAGCGCGGCGAGTGGCTCTTTCGGGACGATCTCGCGTGCGGCTTTTCAGTCGCAGACTGGAGCGCAACGGCAGATCCAGTTTGCCGCCAAAATCGTCTTTTGATCATATGCGCAAGATATTGACAGTCGTCATTGTCGCGACCATCGTTTCCGCTCTCATCCAAGCCGTGGGCGCGCAAGGTCCGCCATATGACCTGATCCTGCGCAACGGCCGGATCGTGGATGGCAGCGGCAGCCCCTGGTATCGGAGTGATGTCGCCATTCAAGGCGATGCGATCGTGCGCATTGCACCTTCGATTACGGAATCCGCCGCGCGCATTATCGATGTTGCCGGCCAGGTGGTCGCGCCGGGTTTCATCGACATTCACAGCCACGCGCGTGAGGGGATTTTCGAAGTACCTACGGCCGATAACTACGTGCGCCAGGGAGTCACTACTGTCATAGAAGGACCTGACGGCAGTTCTCCCTTACCCATTGCTGAATTCCTGGCCAAGCTTGATGGTTTGCAAAAGACCATCAACATCGGCACATTCATTGGCCAAGGCTCGGTCCGGGCTGCCGTCATCGGCCTGGTCGACCGGAAACCGACGGCCGACGAACTGGCGAAGATGCGCGCACTCGTTGAACAAGGGATGAAGGATGGCGCGTTCGGCTTAAGCTCCGGATTGTTTTATGTGCCTGGAACCTTCACTCCAACGGATGAAGTCATCGAACTGGCGAAAGTTGCCGCACGCTTCGGTGGTATCTACATCTCTCACATGCGAGACGAGGCTTCGAAAGTCCTGGACAGCGTCAAAGAGACAATCGCGATTGGCGAGCGTGGCGGGCTGCCGACGCAATTGACTCATCACAAGATTATCGGGCCAGCAAACTGGGGCAAGAGCGTCGATACGCTGCAGCTGGTCGATGAGGCGCGCAGGCGCGGCGTCGATGCAACAATGGATCAGTATCCCTACACTGCGTCGAGCACTAGTATCGGGGCCGCGCTGCTTCCCGCCTGGGCGCAGGAAGGCGGACGCGAGAAAGTAGTGGCGCGTCTCAAAGATCCAGGCCTCCGCGCGGACATCAAAGCGGAAATGGTGCGGACGATTCAGAATGAGCGGGGCGGCGGCGATCCGAAGAACGTCGTTCTGGCGCGCTGCGAGTGGGACCAGTCTCTTTCGGGTAAGAACCTGGCGGAGGTTACCCGAATGCGCGGGATGGAACCCAACATTGCCAACGCCGCCGAAGCCGCGATATGGATCGTTGAACAAGGCAATTGCTCGGGTATCTTTCATGCAATGGCTGAAGAAGACCTTCGTCGAATCCTCCGCCATCCCGCAACTATGATTGCCTCCGACGGAGGAATTCCCATCTATGGTCAAGCGAACCCGCATCCCCGAAACTACGGCACGTTCGCGCGCGTGCTTGCTGTCTACGTACGCGAGCTGAACATGATTACTCTCGAAGACGCAGTACGGAAGATGTCATCCTTTCCGGCCCAACGCATTGGACTCACCGATCGCGGATTGCTGCGGCCGGGAATGAAAGCCGACATTGCAGTTTTCGATCCTGCGCGCGTGCGTGATGCCGCGACATTTGAGAAGCCGCATCAGTATGCTGAAGGTTTTTCAACGGTCGTCGTGAATGGACGCATCGTGCTCGATTCGGGCAACATTACCGCTGCCCGCCCCGGCAAGGTGCTCTACAAGGGGCGATAATTTGGCCGACGAATTTACCCGCAGGAGGAGCCGATGAAATTGACCCGCCGCCGCGTATTGCAGGGAATGTCTGGAATGTTCGCAGCTGCCATCTTTCGGAGGCCGCCGGCTTTTGCGGGCGAACCTCCCAGCGCTGTGATGACCCGGCTCAGTATCTACATGAGCGAGGCTCGAAACCGCGTGCTGCCGGAGGAAGTGCTGGAGAAGGCAAAGCATCACATCCTCGATACGTTCGCTGCGATCATCTCCGGTGCGGAACTGCCGCCGGGCCGCGCGGCGATCCAGTTCGCACGCGCATACGGTGGCGAGAAGGTTGCGACAGTGGCCGCCTCAAACGTGGTCTGTGGTCCTATCGAGGCTGCGCTCGCCAACGGGGTGCTCGCTCACGCTGACGAGACTGATGACTCCTGGCCTTCGGGTTGGCACCCTGGCTGCAACGTGGTGCCCGCCGCACTCGCTCTGGGCGAGCAGTTTGGCATTACCGGCATGCACTTTGTCCGAGCCGTAACGCTTGGTTACGACGTTGGCGCGCGCATGCTCATCGCGTTACGTCCGGGTGTTTTTGACACGCATAAAAGCACGCACAGCATCGGCGGAGTCTTCGGGGCCGCAGCAGCAGCCGGTTGCGCTGCAAGTCTCAATCCGCAAGAGATGCGATGGCTGATCGATTACACGGCTCAACAGTCGTCTGGCATTGCTGCGTGGAGCCGCGACACAGATCACATCGAGAAGGGCTTTGCGTTCGGGGGCATGCCGGCTCGCAGTGGTGTCACGTCTGCTTTGCTCGTGCATTCAGGGTGGACCGGCGTCAACGACATCCTTTCGGGCGATGACAATTTCTTGCTGGCCAACACTCCTCACAACGATGCGAGCGCGCTGATCGACAAGCTTGGTGAACGGTATGAGATCGTGCGCACCAGCATCAAGAAATGGACCGTCGGATCGCCCATTCAGGCGCCGTTAGACGCGCTCGAAACGTTGTTTAAACAGCAAGCCTTCGAGCCCGATCAGGTGCGCGAGATGATCGTGCGCATGGACCCACGCACATCTGTCGTGAATAACCGTGAAATGCCGGACGTCTGCATCCAGCACATCCTGGCTGTCATGCTGCTCGACAAAACGCTAACTTTCCGCTCGGCACACGACAAGCCGCGCATGCAGGATGCGGCCGTCGTTCGTCAGCGGGCCAAAGTGCGACTGGATCCTACCGCCGGACAACCGCTGCTGACGGTCCTGCTCGCCGATGGAAAGCGTTTGAGCCAGGATGTCGGACCCGTGCTTGGCACCGAGGGCAATCCGATGACGCGCGCTCAGGTGGTCGCGAAAGCCCGCGAGTTGATGACTGCCGTTCTTGGCGCTGCGCCGGCCGCAAAATTGATCGAGCGGACCCTCGATATCGAAAATATGAAGAGCATTCGTGAGCTCCGCAATTTGGTCCAACGTTCTTAGGCAATCTTGTAGAGGGGAATCACCGGGGCAGCGTCTTCTCAATGCGGCGGTCAGGCACGAGCCACACGACAGCGACCAATACGTACAGCCCAAAGGCCACCCACCTGTTGGCAAAAGCAACAGGAATCGCCGCCAAATAGATCACCACCGAAACCTTGCCTTTAAAGTCTCGACCTACGGCCGTTGCCAAAACCGAATCTTTGCCGTGCAGTGCAATGAGACTGCGGCTCAGCAGATAGTACGCGATGGCCGCCAACATCAGAACCATTCCATACAATGCCACCGGCCACGCGGCGAAGTTGTTCTCCCCCATCCACGCCGTGCCAAACGGAATGAGCGACAACCAGAACAGGAGATGAAGGTTCGCCCACAGAACACGGCCGTCCACATGTTTAATTGCTTGGAGCAGATGATGGTGATTGTTCCAGTAAATGCCGAGGAAGATATAGCTGAGGACGTAGCTCAGAAACTTTGGGAGTAATGGAACAAGGGCAGCCGGATTGGTCTGGTGCGGAGCGGCCAATTCCAACACCATAATCGTGATGATGATGGCCAGTACCCCATCACTGAAGGCCTCCATGCGACCTTTAC
>QHXA01000457.1:11840-14483 GCA_003222755.1 Acidobacteriota bacterium | reverse complement strand
GAAGACAGCAAAGGTTTACAAGAGCGAAACACTTCGATACGGAGTGGGTGGTGTCCCGAGTTTACTTTCGCTGGAGCGTGCGAAGGTAGTTCACGAGGTTCCACATGTCGGTGTCACTGATGCCGGGTTTACCGTCCAGTCCTTTCATCGCGCCTTTCACGCCGACGCCGTCGCGGATATTGACGAAGATTTCGCCGTCAGTAGACCCATGATCCCACTTGTTATCGGTCAAGTCCGAGGGCTTTGCTTCGCCTGCTGCCGCCAATGTCGACGACTTTTCGCTGACGCCGTTGCCCGTGGTGCCATGACAATCCGCGCAATATTTGTCATAAACATTCTTGCCGGCCCCGATGGATTTGGCAGTGGGTTCCACCGGGTTCTTCAACGCTTTTGCCTCAGTGCGGCTCATTCCGCCGACGGAACAGGAAGCGAGTAAGAGAGCGATTGCTAGGCAGTAAAAAAGATTTCGCATAGGACGGGATATTTTACCACGCCGATACGCGCGGGCGTAGAGCCCGCGGCTACTTCATGGCTTGCTGCAGGATCTCGGCGGCGGCGGGAAATTCTTTCTTCGCATTCGCAAAGAAGATGCCTTTGGCCATGTCGAGCGGAGTCCAGCCGAGTTTCGTTTTCGCGTCGATCTTCGCGCCATGGTCGATGAGGAACTTCACGATACCCGTCTGACCGGAAACCACCGCAGCGTGCAGAGCCGTGCTGCCGCTCCATCGCGGGTCGCCGAGAACTTTACCGACCAATTGCTCCATGTTGAGCGGATAGTAGAGCAGCAGGTAATTGGGATCACCTTCCATGGTGTAGTCACCAAAATCGGCATGCGCATTAATGTCGTTGCCCAATTCGAATGCGAGCTTCACCGCCTCGATCCGCTCCGTTTCGCTGCAGCCGGTGAATGGGCCCGGAGCTTCACCTTCCCAATAATCCAGACCTGATGCGGCAATCAGTGGCGTGATTCCGAGCACGTTGGGCATCTTCGGATCGGCGCCGTGCTGGGCCAACAGGCGCATATAGGCCGCATCGCCGTTATGCGCGGCAACATAGAATGGCGTGGCTCCGACATAACTGAGGTAATGCCGTCCGAGCTGGATCAGCGGCGGATTCTTCATCGTGCCGCCTTCCTTGTCGAATTTTCTCTCTTCCCAGCTAATGCGAACGTTTGGATTGGCTCCTTTCTCCAAGAGCTTCTTCGCAAGTTCAAGAGGCGTCATGTTGCCGGTTGCTGGAGGCGGGCCATGCGGCGTGTTGCCCACGCCGGCTGCACCATCAGCGCCGGGTTTCCGAAGCCATGCCAGTGTGTGCAGCGCTGAGCCGCGAGGATCGGGCGCGTTCGGATCGGCGCCATAATCGAGGAGCACCGAGGCGAGTTCGAAATACGCATTCACAGCAGCCATATTCAGGGCGCTTGTGCCATCGGGGGCGACATCGTTCACGTTCGCGCCGTGATCGAGCAGCGCCTTCACTGCATCAAGGTGCCCATTGCGGACGCCGAACAGCAACGGCGTGAATCCCGTGTTCGACTTCGCCTTCACATCGGCTCCGGAGTCGAGCAACAACTTGACAGCGCCGGCATTCCCTTCCGAGGCGGCCCACATCAAAGCCATCTGGCCCCGGACGGGTTCCTTTGCATTAGCGTCTGCTCCGTGCGCGAGGAGTACCTTCACGGCGTCAACTCGTCCATTGAGCGCCGCCGTCATGAGCGCGGTCTGGCCTTCTTCGGAAGTATCGTTGGCGCTGGCTCCTGCCTTCACCAGATGTTCGATAATCGCGGCGTTTCCATTCATGCAGGCGAGCGATAGCGGCGTGATGTTGTAGCGATTCGCGGATTTGGCATTCGCGCCCGCACCCAGTAGGATCTCGATGAGATCGAGGTTGTCGCGCTGAGCGGCCCAGTGCAGGGCGGTAGACCCGTCGGTTTCAGCAACGTTCACATCTGCATGCTGCGAGATCAGAGAACGGACGGTCTTTGCATCGGATATCTTGACTGCCTCGATCAGGCGAAGATCAGCGCCGAAGGATGTTATGCCGCTAGCGATTAAGAAGAGCGCGATGGTGAAATATTTCATCGTAGCCTCGCTGGTGCAATAGTATATTCAGCACCGCGTAGCGGTGCGAGGAGATTAGCCAGGGGGGTACGCGTTGTTTGCGTACCAAGGAACTACGTCGGGCCAGGCGTAGTCCCCTCCTCAGCCGAGGAGGGGTGGCTGCGCTCTTTCGAAACTGCAGAGTTAATTAATTTCCCCGCACTGCTCCGAGTCCGAAATGTCCTATGAAACACAGAGACACTGACCCACAGACAAACGCCGCATCCAGAATCTTGACTTGCGGCGTTTCTCTGTGGCTCTGTCTCTCGCTATTTCCGCTCACCCTCGCAGCACAGATGCCGGCCGCTGTCTTCACCCAATATTGCGTCACCTGCCATAACGCGCGGCTCAAGACCGCCGGCCTGGTGATCGATCCGACAGATACCGCTCACGTGAGCACGAACCCCGAGCTATGGGAAAAGGTCATCCGGAAGCTGCGCTCGGGCTCCATGCCGCCGGCAGGCGCGCCGCGGCCAAGTCCTGCGACGTATGACGCGGTCGCCACTTTCCTCGAAACCGAACTGGACCGCGCGGCCGCGGCAAAACC
>QHXA01000457.1:0-11748 GCA_003222755.1 Acidobacteriota bacterium | reverse complement strand
GTCAGCAGCGGCTTCGACAACATCGCGGACCTGCTATTCGTCTCACCGGCAACGATGGAGCGCTACCTCGACGCTGCCAGGAAGATCAGCCGTCTTGCCGTCGGCGATCCGGAGATGCCGGTCATGGTGAATATCCATCGCCTGCATCCGGAGCAGTGGCAAGAGGAACGTGTGGACGAACTCTCCTTCGGCACACGGGGTGGACTGGCGGTTCGCAGTTATTTTCCCGTCAACGCGGAATACAACTTTAAAGTCGAGGTTGCGGGCGCCGCGCGCGATGCGCATCAGATCGAAATCACGATCGATGGCGAAAGGATGCAACTGATTCCCGTCGGAGGAAACACGGGCGGAACCGGCGGCGGTAGGGGCCGCGGACGCGGTGCTGCTGCGGATCGCCCGCTGGAATTTCGAATACCGGTAAAAGCGGGGTCACGGTTGGTCGGAGTCACGTTCATCGAAAAGAATCAGGCTCGAGACGAAGAAACACTGCGGCCCCGCATGCGGGGCCGAGGCACGCTGCCCGCGCTCGCCAGCGTGACCATCAGCGGACCATTTAATGTCAATGGACCTGGCGACACACCTTCGCGCCACCGGCTATTCTTGTGTAAGCCCACAGGCGCCGCCGATGAACTTGCCTGCGCGAAGAAAATCCTCGCCACGCTCACACGCCGAGCCTATCGCCAGCCTTCAACGGATGCCCTTCTACACCGCGGGGAAGATGGAAGGCGGGTTCGACCGCGGCATTCAAAAGGCGCTCGAACGCGTGCTGGTCAGCCCCCAATTCATGTTTCGCATCGAGAGTGAGCCACCGAATGTCGCGCCACTTACGGCATATCGGATCAGCGATATCGAGCTGGCTTCGCGTCTGTCATTCTTCATATGGAGCAGTATTCCCGATGACGAACTGCTCGATGCAGCCATCGCGGGAAAGTTGAAGAACGCCGCGGTCCTCGAGCAGCAGGTGCGCCGCATGCTGGCCGACCGCCGTTCAGAATCGATGGTCACGAACTTCGCCGCGCAATGGCTGTACCTGCGCGACATTGAAGCGAAGCAGCCCGATGAGATCCTGTTTCCCAATTGGGATGAAACCCTCCGAGAGGCGTTCCGGCGCGAAACAGAACTGTTCCTCGAAAGCATCCTGCGAGAGAATCGAAGCGTGCTCGACTTGCTCACGGCGAACTACACATTTGTGAATGAGCGGCTGGCCAAGCACTACGGCATTCCGAACGTGACCGGAAGTTTCTTCCGGCGTGTCACGCTTCCGGAGGGCAGTCCGCGCGGAGGCTTGCTGGGCCAGGGCAGTATCTTGACCATCACTTCATATGCCAACCGCACGTCGCCTGTTCTGCGCGGCAAGTGGGTTCTGGAGAATCTGCTGGCAGCGCCACCGCCTCCTCCGCCGCCGAACGTTCCGGCATTGAAAACCGATGGGCCCGAGCCCGGCCAAACCCTGACGATGCGCGAGGCAATGACGAAGCATCGCGCCAGTCCCGCCTGCGCGAGCTGCCATGCCCGCATGGATCCGATCGGGTTCGCGATGGAAAATTTTGATGCCATCGGGAGATGGCGCGATCGCGACTCCGGCAAGCCGATCGACGCAGAGGACGGAATTCCAGGTCTCAAAAAAATGTTGTTGGAGCATTCGGGCGAATTCGTTTCCGCAGTTACCGAAAAATTGTTGATGTATGCAGCCGGGCGGAACCTGCAATATTATGATGCTCCAGCAATACGCGAAATCGTTCGATCCGGAGCGCCGAGCAATTACACTTTTGCGTCACTGGTGTTGGGTGTTGTGAAAAGTGTTCCGTTCCAGATGCGAAGAAGCGCGGGTTGATAGCACCCCTTCGGGGTGGGTTTGGAGGGCAATCATGTTCATCACCAAGAAAGCACTGTCCCGTCGAACCTTCCTGCAAGGCGCGGGCGCAACACTCGCTCTTCCTTTCCTCGATGCGATGGTCCCGGCACTTTCGGCCGCTGCGAAGCCAACGCCGCGATTAGGGTTTATTTACATCGCGAACGGTGTGATTCAGAAACAGTGGAATCCGTCCGCGACAGGCCCGCTGTCGGAATTGCCGCCGATCCTGAGCCCGCTCGAGCCGGTTAAAAACCAACTGAACGTGATCAGCGGCCTCGCGCATCTTCAGGCGGACACCTTCGGCGACGGCACAGGCGATCATCCGCGCGCTTCCGCAGCCTGGCTCACGGGCGTGCATGCGTACGACCGCACTCAGCCCGGCGTCGAAGTCCGGCTCGCCACCACGGCCGATCAGCTTGCGGCGCGAGTCATTGGAAAAAGCACACAGCTCGCATCGCTTGAACTTACCGTGGATTTCCCGACCCAGGGCTCATGCGATTCCGGCGATTGCTTCTACATCAATACCGTTTCGTGGAGGAATGAAACTACTCCCAACCCCGCGGAAACCCATCCACGAGTCGTTTTCGAACGGCTATTCGGCGACGGCGGCAGTGCCGCTCAGCGCCTGGCGCGCATCAAGGAGACCGGAAGCATCCTCGATTCCGTCACGGAGGAAGTGAGCTCGCTGGCGAAGCACCTGGGCCGCGGCGACCGCACGAAGCTGAAAGAGTATCTGGACTCCGTTCGCGAAATCGAACAGCGCATCCAAAACACGGAAACCCAAAGCAAGCATTCCATCGAGCTGCCCGAGCGTCCAGTGGATGTTCCGGATTCCTTCGACGAGTACACGAAGATGATGCTCGATCTGGTCGCGCTCGCTTACCAGGCCGACATCACTCGCGTGTTCACGATGATCTTTGCCCGAGAACTCAGTTCACGGACGTTCGCACACATTGGTGTGGCGGATCAGCATCACGCGTTATCGCATCATCGGGACGATCCCGAATTGATCGCGAAGAAGGCGAAGATCGATGTCTATCACGCTCAGTTGCTGAACTATTTTCTTACCCGGCTCCAATCCACTCACGACGGCGACGGCTCGTTGCTGGATCACAGCCTGATTCTCTACGGCGGCGGTATGGGTGACGGCAATTTGCATCGGCATTTCGATCTGCCCTGCCTGCTGGCCGGCAACCTCGGCGGCCAATTCAAGACCGGCCGGCATCTCGCGTTCCCGGATAAGACGCCGATGACAAACCTTCTGCTCACGATCTTGGATAAAGCCGGTGCACCGATCGAGAAGCTCGGGGATAGTACCGGGCCCCTGGACGTGAACTGACACCCCGAAGGGGTAGTAGGAAATTAGCCAGGGGTACGCGTTTTTTGCGTACCCCTGGTATTGGGACATCCCAAAAATCGCACCCCGGCAGGGGTGCGAGGAATCCGCGACACCCTTTCAGGGTGCGGATTCGAGCGACGCCGAACTGTTCCAGGGGTACGCAAAAAACGCGTAACCCTGGCTAATTTCCTAGCACCCCTTCGGGGTGAGACAGGCCATAGGAGACAACCATGCGCTATGTAGTAATGATTGGAGTGTTACTCACAGCCGCTCTGTTGCTTGGCGCGGCCGCGGAGTCCACAGCCGTCACATACGTGGACCGCGAAAAGGTGGCGAAAGGCGGATCGCTTGTGACTGCGCCGGATTACACCGTCTCCGTCCTGCGCCGCACGGCAGCCGGTCAGGTTGAAGTGCACGAGAAGGAGACGGACATCTTTTACGTCACCGACGGGGAGGCAACGTTCGTCACCGGTGGAACCATGGTTGGCGGTAAGGTGAGCAGGCCGAATCAGCTTCTTGGTACCGACATCCAAGGCGGCGAAACCCATCACCTCAAGAAAGGCGATGTGATTGTCATCCCCGCGGGGACACCGCACTGGTTCAAAGAAGTACCCCAGTCGATTCAATACTTCACTGTGAAGTCCATCAAATCGTAGTTCGGAGGCCTCATGGTTTTGCGCCTCGCGTGCATTGTCGTTGTGCTCGCCGTTACTGCGAACGTCTTTGCTGCCGTGGATTGTGATCGCGCCTGCCTGAAGACCACGCTCGATCAATACCTCAACGCCGTAATAAAGCACGATCCGTCGGCCGCACCGCTCTTGGTCGGTTTTCGACAGACGGAAAACGCAACCGTAGTCAAACTCGGCAATGGCGTGTGGAAAACCATTACCGGGCTCGGAAAAGTACAACGGCGATACGTCGACGCCATCAGCGGACAAGCCGGTTACTTCGGCATCGTTGAAGAAAACGGCGCGCCCGCGATCGCGACGCTGCGATTGAAGGTGGAAAACAGGAAGATCACGGAAGCCGAATGGGTCATCTCGCGAAAAGGCGACCCGGGACTAAATGGACCAGCCGGCGGCAATGTGTTCGACGCCGACAATTTGATTGCGAGTCCGCCGCCCGGGAGAGTCATACCCAAAGATGGCCGTATGTCTCGCGAAACCATGATTGCTACCGCCAACAGCTACTTCGATGGAATCACAACGCACGACGGCTCGATCATCATGGCTTATCCGGGATGCTCGCGCCTTGAAAACGGAGTGACCATGACCGGCCGCGGCGCTGGCCCGCGCGGCGGGGCAGCGGCTGGAGTGACCGACTGCACGTCGGGGCTGGAGACGATCAATATTCAAAATGTCGCGGGGCGGCGATATCCGATTGTGGATGAAGAAGCCGGTGTGGTTCTTGGCATGGTCGTATTCATTCGAAAGCCCGGAACGACAACGCGGCGAAACATGCTTAGCGAGTGGTTCATCCTCGATAACAATAAAATCAGAACCATCTACGCCGCGATGTTCTATCCGCCTGCGGAGATGCCGGTTCCGAACTGGCCTCCATTCGATGGCAACTGGCCACTGCCGGCCACGTTGAGTCCTGCGCCCGCGCGATAGCGGACCTGAAAATCAGCAATCGCCCATCGGCCATCGCCAATTTGTAACATCTATCGGCGGTCAGCAATTTACTATCGCTAATTCCGTAGATTGCTGACCGCCGATAGATGTTACAAATTGGCGATGGCCGATGGGCGATTGCTGATTCATTCCCCTTTTACTGATTACGTCCTGGCGGAGGGCCGCCGGCGGGGCCGCGGTCCACTCGAGTTTCCTTGCCTTGTTTTTCCAGCTGGCGGGCGGCCTCGAGCGAATCCAGCATCATGTAGTTGCCTTCGTGGCAGGCGTATTCGTAAATGGTATAGCTGGGGTCCAGCTTGTACGGCATGTGGACCGTCCAGGGCTTAGTCCACGTTTTCGGATCGTCGATCGCGAGGTCATAGCTCAGCTCGTCTTGCGCCGTGCGCGTGAAGCGTTCAGTCAGCCTCGCGGCATCGCTGAAGAAACCACCACCGGCGCCGGTTTGATCGTTGAAGTTGGTGGTCTCAACGACGAGCGTATTGCCTTCCCAATGACCGCGCGAATCCCCCATGTACGTTCGCAGTTTCGAGCCCACATGAGGTCCGGCATTCAGCGGAATCACACGCGCTTCGTGGATCATTTCGTTACGAATGACAACATAGCCAGGCGACTGGACGATCTGATTTCCGAAATTGTAGATCGTGGGCAGAATGCTCGAGACCAGGCCTCGCGTGATGCACCGGCTGTAGATATCGAAGTCTTCCCATGAGTCGACTTTGTCCGGGAAATGCTGACCCGGACCAAGCCCGCCTCGCAGACTTTGCACAAACTTCTGTCCCGCGGGCGTCATTGGAGGAATGCGTCCATCCGGCGGATCCACAACAAGAGATGCCTGACGGTTCGGCTTCTGCCGCTCTTGCCAATATGACGGAGGATTGATGGTGACCTCGCCTCCCTTGGCGAATACCTCACTATCCGACTCTTGCTGACGTTGCGCTTGACGTTCTCTTTGCGCCAACTCTTCGTCAGTCAAGAAGGCTCGTGTGCCGAAGTTCGCGGGCCGCTGCATTGGGATGTTCGCGACGGCCGGCCATTGGCCTTGAAGATCCGGATCGCCCCATGGTGTCTTTGGCGGGGTCCACGCCTTGTTTGTCTGGGCGGCCAGCGGCATCACTAGCATAAGGACCGCAAACAAGAAGAAAATTCGTGTTCTCATTGGCGTTGCTCCGGTGGGATGTCTGGATTCGATCCGCCAACGAATAACCTGCGTCCATCTCTGAACGTGACGCTGCTTCCGTTAGCGCGGTTGGAACCATTCTTGGCTTGATAGCCGTCTACGGTGAGGACCGTTCCAAACTCCAATGACTCTTTCGTGAAGCCTCTTCGCAGCATGATGTTCGGGCTGCCGCATTCGACCATCCAACTGGTCACCTTGCCGTCCGCATCGGTAACGTCGATGTGAATCCAGGCGTGCGGATTGATCCACTCCATCTTCGTGACCTTGCCTACGAGATGGACGGGTTTCTTGTCGTCGAATTCCGCCTGAAACGCGTGGTGGGCAAAGAGGGGAATCGCTGTGAGCAGAGATCCCAAGACAGCAATTCCGACAGTTAGCCGTGTCCCGCATATCGCCAGCTCCTTCTTCATCACTTCTTCATCATCTTTTCTCGGCTGCCCGCGCGCCACTCAGAATATCCGACATGGCGTAATTGCCTTCGTGGCAGGCGTACTCGAGAAGCTGATAATTATCGTTCTTTTCCAGTTCAATGAGGATGGTCCACGGTCTTGTCCATGTCTTCTCATCGATGACCGTTGCGCGATATTCGAGCGTGTTGTCGCCGACGCGCGTGAACCTCTCGATGATCTTCAGCTGCTCGCTGTGATAGCCCGGATCGCCCGGATAGCCGGCGCCATTGGAGCCGATCGCGTCCTTCTCTGTAAAGTTCGTCGTCTCGACAACCAACGTGTTCCCTTCCCAGTGGCCGCGCGAGTCTCCCATGTACATCTTGATCTTCGAATCCACGTGGGGACGGCCGTCGAGCGGAATGACGCGGGACTCATGAATCATCTCGTTGCGAAATACGACGTAGCCCGGCGCCTGAACAATTTGGTTTCCGTTGTTATAGACGACAGGAATCATGGAACCCAGCAGGCCGCGGGTAATGCATCGATAATAGATGTTGAGATCGTCGTAGGAATCCGCTTCACCGCGCCATTCGCCGGGCAGACCCTTGCCGCCTCGAGCTTCCTTCCGATACTTCTCCGCTTCGGGAGTCAGCGGAGGCAGCCTTCCATTGAGTGGATCAATGATCAGCGAGGTTTGCCGCGTCGGCTTCCCACGCTCGGTCCAGTATGATGGCGGACCGATTCCCACGCGTGTATCGCTTGTGGCGAAGCTTTGGCTATCCGCTTCGGCTTGCCGTTTCGCCTGCGCGATCCGTTGCGCGTATTCTTCATCCGTCAGCGTCGCTCGCTCGCCGAGATTCGCAGGACGCTGCATCGGGACGCCCATGTTTCCGGGCCAGATGCCTTGCAGGTCGGGATCACCCCACGGAGTCTTCGGGGGAACCCAGGTCTTTGTTGCCTGACCGAAGACGGGCGCAGACAGCAGAATCAGGAGTGCAACCGCGGTTAAAAAGCGACGTTGCATACGGAACCTCGTACAAGTTTGGGCAAATATATCAGACCCGCCGGGCAGTTTGGACAATTTGAAATTGGACGATTCCTGCATCTCAAATCCGAAATCCGAAATATCAGATTGAACTGCCTGAGCCGGAAGCGCGCGTGCATTTTGTTGCCTGATATGCCCGCTGACGCGAACAAGGCCGACCAGATTCATCTTCATCGACGACTACTCAACCTTGGCGCCCGGACTACCCGCGTCGCTAAGCTGCTTCCAAGAACTGACGAAGGCCGCTACATATGTAAGCAGTTAATCCGTTCCGGCCTTGCGGCAGCACCCAATTACGCTGAAGCGAGAGCTGCCGAAAGCCGGGCGGACTTCATTCACAAGCTTCGCATCGTCCTTAAAGAACTGAACGAAACCAAGTCATGGCTGGAACAGATCGTGGCCAATTCTCTCTTTTCTCGCGACAAAATGGCCGCGATTATCGCGGAAAATCAGGAACTCTGCTGGATCATCGCGGCCTCTATTAAAACCGCGCGCGGTCCGGACAGTCCAATCTGATATTTCGGATTTCGGGTTTGAGATGCAGGAATCGTCCAATTTCAAATTCGTCCAATTTATTAACTCAAAACTCCAGCCGCATCTGCGCCTGGAACGTCCGGGTTCCGGTCTTTGTCGAGATGTTCCCGAATGTCACATTGCTGTTGATATTCAGGTCCGCACCGCCGGGTATCACTGTGCCGCCGGCGGACAAGGCGCTGGATGGTTGCGGGTGATTCAGCACATTGGCGGCATCCAACCGGAATTGCAGCCTCTTCGTTTCGCTGATTTTGATGCGCTTGGCCAGCGAAGTATCCAAACTCCATATGCCCGCCAACTCGATCACATTCTGGCCGAGGTTGCCGCGCGTTCCAGGCTTTGGATTTTGAAGGATGATATTGCCCGACTGATCGGCGACGGCGGTGAGCGTGCAAGCCGACTGCAGACTTGCCACAATTGTGGAACATTGCGGATCGGGCACCTTCTTATATTTCCCGCCGAAGTAGTTGCCCGCCACGTCCCCTTCGTTCCAGGAAACGCCGCCCTTAGCGTCGAACTTACCGACAACATCCGGCACGCCGTTCCCGTACAGCATGCTTTGCGCCGTAATGCTGGCCGGCGAGCCGCTGCTGAGATCGACGATCCAGGTCATCTGCCACTCTTCAATGAGTCGCGCGAACACGCCGGACGAATTGCGCGCCAGCAATTTACCGGGACCGATCGGCAATTCAAATGACCCGTTAGTCCGGAAGTCATGCCGGCGGTCGCCGGTCTGCAGCGCATAGTCAGCGTTGCGATCGACTGGATTGGTATACGGTCCGGAATTGCCGAGCAGCTTGCTCCATGTGTAAGACGCCTGAAAATCCACGCCATAAATCGACCGCAACGTTGCCTGGGCTTGCAACGAGTGGTAGTTGGTGTTGCCCATGTTCGTAAACAGCGTCGCCGTGCCGAACTGGGGATTCGTCTTGATGAAATTCTCCGGGAATCCGTTGGTGCGCAGAACCGTGCCGTTCACGTTGGCGGGAATGTCCGGCAAGTTGGAGTTAATCCCGCCGGACTTGCTGTAGTTCAACGTCGAGAGCGTGGTGGCCAAGGCGGAATAGTTTCCGTTCGCCAGGTTGTTCCGGATCGAGCTGGCTGTTGCTCTGCGCAATTGCTCGGCTCCACTCAATCCCGCGTCGGCAATGTTGATGCCTTTGAACATTTCATCCAATAACGCGGATTCGCCGCCGGCCCGCGCTGCATCGAATGCTTCCTTCAGTCCATTGAAGAGGAAGTTGGGGGAGTTCAGGTTGAGGCTGTCGTACAGCTTGCGACTCATGGTGCCGATGTAGCGGGTATCGAGTGTCAGATTCCGGCCGACATTCCGGGTGACGGACAGCGTCACGTTCTGAACGTAAGGCGTCGTGTAGTTCGCATCGAAGGCGGTCAGGTTCACAGACCGGTCCGTAATCGAGATCGGCTGCATGGGCTTAACGCCAACGGGCACGGGAACGATGCTGTTGAGCTTCGTCAGGTCGAGGAACTCGAGACCGGTAGCGCCGGTAAACGTGGCGTTGTACGAGCTTCCCGGCGGATTTGCCAACGCCGTATTGATTGTGTTGAACCGGCCTCCTCCGGATAGATAACTGAGCTGGTACCCGCCGCGCACCGTCGTCTGACCGGCTCCAAACCATGGGACCTGCCACGCAAATCCGACAGCCGGACCGAAATTGTTTTTGTCTTTCGGCCAGACTGAAAGATTCGGATTAAGAGAATCGGGTCCGACGAACGTGAGTTGCGTCAGCATATTCGGATCGTAGGAGGCGCCGGGCAGCGGCTTCATCCAGCTTCCAAAGCCTCGGCCGGAAACCCCGAAGAGCGCGTCGCCGCCGCCAACAGGCGATGCCGTTAAGCCGTCCGAGACCCACGGGACGCCGTAATAGTCCCATCGCAGGCCGAGGTTCAGCGTCCAGTTCCGGCTGACCTTCCAATCGTCTTTGAAGAACACCGAAGCTTCGTTCTGATTGAGCTGGCGAATGCGTTATCCAGATCCTTGGCGGAACTGAGCCAGTTCAGCTCGGTGACGCGGCTCAATGAGCCGGAGAGTAGCGCCAGCAGGCTTCGCATCGCCAGATTGTTTCCTGTTGTGGATGTGCCCTGCAGACCCGCGCCGATATGCGCAGCGTCGATGTTCAGGATTGGCGATAGCGGCGTCTCACCACCGAAGGCGCGCGCGTACGCGCTCCAGTTGTTGCCGTCCACATCATCATCGAATCGCGAATGGGCGAAGCGCACTTCGCCGCCGCCTTTGAAGCTGTGCTTGCCTCTCGTCCATGTCAGATTATCGGTGTAGGAATAGAGCGGTGTACTTTCGGAGATGTTGCCATTGAAGAGAGTACCCGTTTCCGAGCTGAGATTCGGCTGGCCGCCGCACACGCATATCACTTGCGTGGTGTTGAATGGATCCAAGCCCAACTGCGGCAGCACGGGAATCCCGCCGACGCTCGGAATGAATCCGATGGCGTCCTTGCTCGTTGCGGGATTCGCCAGACCATGTTGGGTGTTCGTTCCGGTGCGGCGCATTCCCCACCGCGCTTCATTGAGCAGCGTTGGCGCAAGAGTAGACGTGAAGTTGATCGTGAGGACTTGAGGCTCGCGATGCGAGATGCCGTCGAAGCCAAACGGCCACACGCGTTGCGCGTAATCCGCGTGCACGCGCTCATAGCTCCACGTGGCGTTGATCTTATGCTTCGAACTGAAGTTGTGATCGATCTTGATATTGAGCTGTTTGCGCACGTCGGCCGCGCCGAACGCAAAACGGTTTTGCGATCCGTGCTGCGCGCGGACCCATCGGTATGCCGCGGTGTTCAGGCCCTCGCCGACCTCATAGTTATTCGGCAGCGGCATCACCGTCAGCACCTTCTTAACATACCCGGTTGGATCGAACTGGCTGCGATTCGCGTCCCAAGGCGAACCTTGCACTATCGCATCGGAACAATCGGGCCGCGCCGGCGTATTTACTAAAGGACCGAACACGCTGGCATATCGCAACGCCGGATTCGGCGCCCCGCCCGTTGGACTTGCCGGCGGCGGCGCCGGATTGCCTTGGTAATCGACAACTGCGATTCGAGGAGTGGCGCCGCCGGTCACTGGCTGGAGCACGTTGCCATTACTCCAACCATCGAAATAACGGAAGATGCCGTTGCGCGCGCATGGCGTGAGGACGGTAGCGTTCTGGTTCACGCGCGTGGCCGGGAGCAAGCCGTCCCACAGCGCAAAGAAGAACGTTTTGTTCTTAACGATTGGACCGCCAACGCTCGCGGTGTACTGATTCAGGTTTGTCCAGTTACGCAGGGCCGGCTTAGGCTGCACGCGATTATTTGCCCATGTGTTGGGATCCAATGCGCTGTTGCGGATGTTCCAGACCGCGGCGCCTCTGAATTTATTTGTTCCCGAACGCGTCTGAACTTGGATCTGAGCGTTGCCGCGCCCCAGTTCGGCATCGACCGGCGAGAGGATCATGCGGACTTCGCCGACCAGGTCTGGGTTGATGATCGTCGCCGCCTGAATACCGGCGGGCCATCGACCCGCGGCGCTGGCATCCACGCCATCGCGCTGAATATTCACGTTGGCGGCGCTCACGCCCGCGAGCTTGCTGTCGTTTGCAGCGAGTACGAGGTCATTGGAGAGGTTCAGGCCAGGCAGCGTGCGGACTTGGTTCAGCACGTCATTGCCCATGACGCCAACGACAGGCAGGTCTTGCACGGTTTTCTCCGTCAACACTCCGCCGACCGACGAGGCCGATTCCAGCAAAAGCCGGTCCGCCGAA
>QHXA01000456.1:1786-6025 GCA_003222755.1 Acidobacteriota bacterium | reverse complement strand
AGGGAACGTAAAGCGAGTTTTTCCCAGGATGATAAGCCGTCGGCCACCAGCTTCGCGTATTGAAGGAGCAGATCGTGTGCCGCTCGCCCGGTTGGTCCACGAGCACCTCTTCGTTAATCTTTGCGATGCCGGTTTTCACATCGATATCGGAGATGATGAAATTCGGCGTGTCGAACGGGAACGGCATCGCCCAAAGAAACTGCCCATTGTCGCGATCGAGTGCCCAGATGCCGCCACCCTCGCCAACGTTGATGGAAATATCTCTGGCTTGTCCGCGCGGAATGTTCGGATTGATCCACTTCACGAATTTCGGATCGGGATTCACGACCGTACGAACGAGCGTTCTCTCTTCGTTGATGTCTTCGTCCCAATCGTCACCGGGCAGATGCTGGTAATACCACTTCAGCTTTCCGGTCTGCGGATCTAAAGCGACTGTGGAGTTGCTGTAGAGATCCGCGGGAGCTGTGAGCGGAATTGCGAACGCGTTGCCGCCGTGTCGAGCGGATCGCGTGTTCGGAGTCGGGTTCGCAATTCCCCAGTAGATCAGTTTGCGGGCCGGATCATACGAACCCGGCAATGCCCACGTCGACGCGGTTCTTCGCTCGACAGGCGCTCCGGCCCAAGTATCCGGACCTGGTGGTTCGCCTGGCGCCTGTGTTGTGTAGAACCTCCAGAGTTCTTTACCGGTCTTGGCATCGTGCGCCGAAATGTAGCAGTTCACGCGGCCGCCATTGCATGTTCCTCCGGAAATGACTTTTCCTTCCACAATGATTGGGCCTGACGTGTGGCCGCGCTGATCCACCTTGGCTTCCCATCGAAGTTTTCCGGTCCGCGCATCGATCGCGACGACGTAACTGTCTGGCGCGGTGTAATAAATCATGTCGTCATAGATCGCCAGCGTCTTCGATCGGGCTTGACCGAATGTTGCGCCTGCCGGTTGTACGGCACCCCCGCCACGCCCGCCGCGTCCGGCTTGACCTTCCGCAGGAGCGGGTGCCGGCCGCTGATACTCCCAGATCAGATCGCCACTAGTGGCATCGATTGCCTGCACCGCTCCTCCGGGAACATTCAGGTACATGACGCCTTTGTAAACGGTCGGTATGGTCTCGGTTATGCCCTGGCCCAGTCCGCGCGACCATGCCAATGTGAGCTGTCCGACATTCTGCTGATTGACCTGATTGAGCGGACTGAAGCGCTGCGCGTCGTAGGTGCGGCTGAACATGAGCCAGTCCTCGGGACTGGGATTCAAGAGCATCTGATCCGTCACCGGAAGAAAGTTTTTGACCTGCGCAAGAAGTATCGGCGCGAGCAAAAGCGCGATGGTCACCGTAATCATGAGGATTTTCCGAATCATGTCAGTCTCCAGACTGTAGGGGCGGTCTATGACCGCCCCTACAGTTCAGTTCCCCTTTCCGATATTCTTCAGCAGGTCCGCTTTTGTGATTTCACGGTCCGGATTGGGTTGATGGACTGGAATGATCGTCGTGTAATCGATCTTTAGCCGGTCCATTTCCGACGCAAACAGCCTCTCTAATCCATTTATTATTTGCGGCGGCGGTGCATTCGGCGCGGGCGCGTTAAAGGCATCGGCTTCGACGACGGTCTTGATCTTCGGCAGATACGCGATGATCATATCTTCCGCATGCGCCACGCCGTTGAGGTGATACAACTCGATCGTGTTCATGCTGTCTTTCAGCACCTTCTTCTCGCCCATGTATTCGAATTTCGGTTTCTTCTCCGACTGCGACAGCTTATCCGGCATCAAGAGGGTTCGCGAATTGCTGAACCATTTCTCATAAAGCCCTTTGTTTGATTCGTGAGTAATCACCGTCGCGCCTTCGGCCACGGCCGCGCGAAGTCCGCCGGAGTGGTCGGCATGCGTGTGCGTGTTCACGACGTATTTGATCGGCTTGTTCGGAATCGCTTTTTTCACTTCCGCAATAATATTGGATGTGGTCATCTCGCTCTGAGGCGCTTCGATCAGGACGATATGATCCTTCATCTCAACGGCCACACTGCGATACCCGCCGGTGATCATGTAAATGCCATCCGCAAGCTTGTTTGCTGCAATCGCCGGGGCAGCTCCGCGTCCGCCGCCCGGTCCTCCGCCACGGCCTTCAGGAGGAGCACCGCGGCCTTCAGGCGCGGCGCCACGCGCCGCAGCCCCGGCCGCAGCACCGCCGCGCCCAGCCTGAGCAGCCACCGGTTGCGGGGCAGGCCCATTCGCCTTGACATCAGTAACGGTCAAGTCCGTCCACGCAAGCCCGCCGCGCGTCTGCACGATATGGGTGGGAAATTTCACGCCACCAAAATCTTTGTATCCGGAATAGGTCTGCTCAACGAGCATGTCTCCGATCAGGTTGTCCTCGATTTTGGTTTCAACCTTGGCCACCATGTTCTGCTCGTCGATATATCCGCTGACACTGTACGGCACGCCTGATGGCGCCTTCTGCTCCACTGGAAAAGAGACGACTGTATATTTTTTGCCGTTGACGGTGCGCTGGGAGACCGTTGCGTTCGTTGCCGTGGATGCCAGTTTCAAAAATCCGGGAGGCGAGAGATTGACGTCGAGCTTCTGGGCCCACGAGCCATTCGGGTTGATTACCGATGTATTTGGCGCTTCGGACTGGGGCGCGAGCCCGCCGCCCCCCGCGAGCTGTCCATCCGGCTCAGCCGGTCTGGAACGCAGCGCATTCTGCTGTCCAGTCCCCGCATCGAGATCGATATAGCGGGAAAAATTCTTCAGAGTGAAGTGCGGCCAACCTTTCGCCGCACTCCGCGCCTGGCCCATCGCTGTGCCTTCGGATCCGGACGGGCCGGAGTATTCAATTGATTTGAGTCCGTCATAGCCCGATGCCTTCGACGCGTTGGCAATGACAGTTTTCGCATCCTGCGCAGCAGCCATCGAAATCAGCGCAAGAATTACAGCCAACGCGACCATCGACTTATTAACCATGTTCGCCTCCAGATGAATTCGGGAAACCGCCGTTACTTATGTCAGGCCCGGTGCCGGCATGTCAAGCGCACCGCGGGGCGCCGTTCTGCGCTAGAATGCTGGCTCGTTCAATAGGGGGGAGTTCCGTTCATGTTTCGTCGGAATACAATTCTGCTCGGGTCCGCGGCGGTTTTAATCGCGATTCAGATGATGGCGATTGCGGCGCAGCAATCGGTGAAGCCGGGGAATCCCGCGACCGATTGGCCGATGTTCAGCCACGACTTGGCAGGAACGCGGTTTTCCCCTCTGAAGCAGATCAACGCAAATAATGTCGGTAAGCTCAAGCTCGCCTGGAGCATGCCGTATCGAGCGGATCGAAGCAGCGCCGCCGCGGGCGGCCTTGGCGGCTTAACCGAAGCCACGCCGATCGTCGTGAACGGATTGATGTACCTGCCGGCGGAGACTCGCGTTCTCGCCTTGGATGCGGCAACAGGAAAAGAAATCTGGAAATTCGAGGTTCCGTCGAGTCCCGGCAACGCGCTGTCCAGGCGCGGCGTCACGTATTGGCCTGGCGAGCCCAATATTCCAGCTCGCATCTTTGTCACTGCCGGCCGCCGTCTTATCGCGCTGAACGCAACGACAGGCGAATCGGCGCAGGGGTTTGGCAATAATGGCGAGGTCGATATGGTCGTCCCGTACAACTCCCCTCCGACCATTTTCAAAAATCTGTTATTTGTCGGCGCAAATGTAGGCGAGCAACCGGCAACCGGTCCACCGGGCAACACGCGCGCATACGACGCGCGCACGGGTGCGAAGATTTGGGAATTTCATTCCGTACCGCAACCGGGTGAAGTGGGCAATGACACCTGGCCGGCTGATGGCTGGAAGGATCGCACCGGCGTGAACAATTGGGGCTTCTACATGACGGTAGACACGGAGCGCAGTCTCCTCTACACAGTCTTCGGCAGCCCGGCCAGCGATTATTACGGCTTCGATCGCAAGGGAAACGACCTCTTTGGTAACTCCGTCGTTGCGCTCGATGCGAACAGCGGCAAACTCAAGTGGTACTTCCAAACGGTTCATCACGATCTGTGGGACATGGACTTGCCTCCGGCGCCAATCCTGATGGACATCACTGTCAAAGGAAAGAAAATCCCGGCGCTGATACAGACCGGAAAGCTCGGCCTCATCTTCATTCTTAATCGCGTGACGGGCGAGCCGATATTCGGTGTCGAAGAGCGGCCGGTCGCCCAAAGTGATGTTCCCGGTGAATTCACGTCGGCGACGCAGCCATTCCCTCTGAA
>QHXA01000456.1:0-1765 GCA_003222755.1 Acidobacteriota bacterium | reverse complement strand
TAGGCAAGCACGATTACAAACCAGAAGACCTCATTACCGCGGCGGATACCACAGAAGCCCACGATGCAGTTTGCCGCGACCTGGTCGAGAAGAGTGGGGGAACGCTGATCAACAAAGGCCCATACACGCCTTGGGCATATCGCGCGCCGGGTGCGCCTCCAAGAACTGCGGTCAATTTTCCCGGCGATATCGGTGGCACGGATTGGGGCGGAATTTCCGCGGACCCGAACACCGGCTACATCTTCGTCAACACGTTGAACTATGGCAGCCTCGGCTGGATCGAGAAACGGCCTGAAGGCTCGCGCGTGCCATACGATCGCGCGAGTATTTGGGGAAATCCGGTCGCGTCGAAATTCTGGGACCGGAAGGTCAATGCGCAAAGTCAGCTTCTCGGCGAACAAAGTTGGCCGTGCCAAAAACCGCCGTGGGGGCAGTTCACCGCCATCAATGCGAATACTGGCGACATTGCCTGGCAGGTCACGTTGGGAATCACGGATGAACTTCCCGAGGGAAAGAAGAACACCGGACGCATCAATATGGGTGGCTCGATCGCAACAGCCGGTGGTGTCGTGTTCATCGGCGCCACCAACGACAAACGTTTTCGAGCCTTCGATGCAAAGACTGGAGAAGAATTGTGGGTGACCAAACTCGGTAACAGCGCAATCGCCGTCCCGATGACGTTTCAAGCCAAAGGAAAGCAATTTGTCGCGATCACAGCTTCCGGCGGCGGCGGTATCACAGATCCCGACCCGACGAAGAACGAATCGTTGTACGTGTACACGCTGCCGTAGGCGCTCAGACTCAGGAGTCCATTAATGAAAAGACATTCGATTCTTCTTCTCGCTCTCGCATTTTTTCTCGGCGTAACCACCTGGGTTCGCGCCGCCCATTCGCAAGCACAGGCCCCCGCTCAACAGCCGCCGGCACAAGCACAGGCCGGGGCCGGCCAACGCGGCGCGCCCGGGACGGAAAACGGAATTGCTGTTTTCCAAACGCAGTGCGTTGCCTGCCACGGGAATCCGAATGTGGAGCGCGCGCCCTCGCCCGCAACGATTCGTGAAATGTCGCCCGAGCGGATCTATGAGGCACTAACGACAGGCGTCATGAAAGATCAAGCCGCCAAGCTATCGGATCAGGACAAACGGGGCGTGGCCGAGTTCATGAGCGGCCGCCCGCTCGGCAGCGGAAGCGTCGGTGATGCGAAAAACATGCCGAATCAATGCCGCACTAATCCAGCGCTCACGGATACCGCACGTGGGCCTGCCTGGAACGGCTGGGGCGCGGACGGTTCAAACTCACGATTCCAGCCGGCGCAAGCCGCTGGCCTCACTGCAGCACAGGTCCCCCAGTTGAAGCTGAAATGGGTATTCGGATTCCCGGGAGGCGTCTCCGCGAACACGCAACCCACGATCGCTTCCGGCCGGGTGTTTGTGGGAAGCGACAACGGCTTTGTGTACTCCCTGGACGCCGCAACAGGGTGCATCTATTGGTCGTTTGAGAACGGGTCGATCGTGCGCAATGCACTCACAATTGGGCCGATCAGCGGGCAAGGGAATTCGCGATATGCCGTCTACTTCGGTGATGGCAAAGCCAACGTCTTCGCCCTCGATGCGCAGAACGGCAAGTTGCTTTGGAAGACGAAAGCCGATGATCACTTTGTCGCGAGAATCACCGCGGGAGCAAAACTCTACAATGGAAAACTGTTCGTGCCCGTCTCGTCTTCTGAAGAGTTTCGCAGTGGCAACCCGGATTATCCATGCTGCAC
>QHXA01000051.1:23437-23930 GCA_003222755.1 Acidobacteriota bacterium | reverse complement strand
CCGCCAGCGTTGGTCGCCGATCCACAAGAGCGCGAATGGAATCGGCGATCATCAGTTCGGCCTTGTGACTCATCAGCAGTAGTTTGTCCTTCAATTCACGCAACTGCTGTTCGTAATGCTTGCTTGTATGTTGTCGATCCGGCATAGCCGTTACTTTATCCAAACCTCCCCGTGATGTAATCCTCAGTCTCCCGATTCCGCGGAGCCGTAAATAACTGTTTCGTCTCGCTGAACTCGACGAGACGGCCGGAAAGAAAGAATCCGGTCTCGTCCGAAACGCGCGCGGCCTGCTGCATATTGTGGGTCACAATCACAATCGTGTACGTCTTCTTGAGATCGTAGATCAATTCTTCGATCTTCGCCGTCGAGATTGGATCAAGCGCAGATGCCGGTTCATCCATGAGCAGGACTTCGGGCTGCACAGCCAATGCCCTGGCGATGCACAATCGCTGCTGCTGTCCTCCCGACAGCGACATGGCCGACCGATGTAGAC
>QHXA01000051.1:19473-23392 GCA_003222755.1 Acidobacteriota bacterium | reverse complement strand
AATGCGCCTTTTTACAAGACCGTTCACGCGCGGTCCGTACGCGACATTGTCATAGATCGACATCGGAAACGGATTCGAGCGTTGGAAGATCATTCCGACTCGCCGGCGTAAGAGGATCACATCCATGCTGTCGGAATAGATGTCTTGCCCTTCCAATTCAACCTTTCCTTCAAGCCGTGCGCCGGGAATCAAGTCATTCATCCGGTTCAGCGATCTCAAGAACGTGGATTTCCCACAACCGGACGGTCCGATCAGCGCCGTAATGGATCTTGGCCGGATGCCGAGAGTCACCTTGTAAAGCGCCTGCCTCGGACCATAAAAGAAATTGGTTTCAGTGACGTTGATCTTTACAGGGTCCATTTTCTTTTTAGCGTCGGGCCCACCGTCCGCATTGCTTCGGTACGCCGCTTCGCGGCCTCCTTACTGACGGTCGGTCCCCCCACGCCTCAGCCGGTTTCTGATCAAGATTGCTGTGATGTTCAGCAGAAACGTGAGAACCAGCAGTACGAAAACTGTGGAATACAGCAAAGGCTTCGTTTCTTCGACGTTCGTGGACTGTGTAGTCAATACCCATATGTGATATCCGAGGTGCATGAACTGATCCGCCGGATGCGCCGGCAAGCGGGGAAGGAAATACGCAGCTCCCGTGAACAGCACCGGAGCCACTTCTCCTGCTCCGCGACTGATTGCAAGAATTGAGCCGGTCATTACGCCCGACCATGCCTGTGGCAGAACCACACGAAAGACTGTCTGAAACCGCGTGGCGCCCAGAGCCAGGCTTGCTTCACGGTATTCGCGCGGTACGGATCTCAATGTCTCTTCAACGGTGATGATCACCACCGGCAACGTCAGTACTGCCATCGTCATGGCGGCCCACAAAATCGATGGCTGGCCATAGAGTAAGCGGCCAGGATAGAAGGCCTGATCGATTGTCCTGCCCAACGATTGAATAAAAAATCCCAGCCCGAAAAGGCCGAAAACAATCGACGGCACGCCGGCCAAATTGTTTACCGCCATGCGCGTCCAGCGATACAGTCTTGATTCCGGCCGGGCGTACTCGGCGAAATAGATCGCGACAAGGACTCCGAACGGCACCGCAGCTAACGACATCAACAGCACAAGAGACACAGTTCCGTAGATAGCCGGGAAAATGCCGCCAGCGGTCATCCCGTTCTCGGGAGCAGCTGTAATGAATTGCCACGACAATCGTGCGGTCCCGTGATACGCGATATTCCCAACGATGATTCCCAACATCGCCAAAACGATCAACGTCGCGAAGAGTGTCAGGATCAGAAAAAACCGATCGCCGAGTTTGTTCATGACGATCCGAAGAGCCGCTCTCGAAGACGGCGATTGAATCTCTCACCCATCCAATTCAGCACGCCCGTGATGATGAACAACAGTGACCCGATAAAGAACAGGATCCGATAATGTCCACTGCCGAAAACCGCCTCCGCCATTTCGGCAGCGATGGTTGCGGACAACGTTCGTACCGGATTTGTGGGATCGAGTGACCATGTGGCCGAGTTTCCCGATACCATCAGCACAATCATCGTTTCACCAATCGCACGCCCAAATCCGAGAACGATAGCCGCAGCGATTCCCGGAATGGCTGCCGGAAGAATGACGCGAACGGCAGTCTGTCCTTTTGAAGCCCCAAGCGCTAACGAAGCTTCACGGTACAAGCGCGGCACAGCGGTCATGGCATCTTCACTGACCGTATAGATGATCGGAATGATGGCAAACGCGAGCGCGATCCCGGCAGTAAGCGCGTTTAAACGGTAGGCGATGTGAAATCCCGCTTGCACCCATGTGGCGAGTACCATCAGGGCAAAAAAACCCAACACGACCGACGGAATGCCCGCGAGCAGCTCAATCGCCGGTTTGATCCACTCGCGCAGGCCCCGCGGCGCGAATTCTGACGTATACAACGCCGCAGCCAGGGCGAGCGGCGTTGCGATCAGCATTGCAATGATTGTGACTTTAATCGTCCCAAGAATTAATGGGAACACGTTGTACTTCGGGGTATTCGAGACGGGCTGCCATGTATACGGAGCAGTGAAGGGCGAAGCTAGCGTCAGACCTTCGGCGGTCCCAGTCACCAGAGGAAACGCCTCGCGGCCGACATAAACAAAGATGAGCAGGATGATTGCGATTGCCACGAGCGCGACTGTGAATATGAGAATCTCAGAGACGCGATCGACCACCCTTCGCCAGTTCATTGGGCCTGAGCTTTGAGGGGGTAATAGCCGACGTCGGTCACAATCTTCTGACCTTCAGGGCCCAGGACCCAGTCGACGAAATCTTTCATCGCACCTGCCGGCGCGCCCGCCGTATACCAGAACAACTGACGGCTAAGCGGGTAAGTATTGTTTAGGACATTGTCCATTGTGGGTGCTACGGGATTAGCCGCAGGGTCCTTCGCGATGGAAATCGTTTTCACATCTTTCGCGTAACCGATACCGCCGTAGCCCACACCACCGGGATCTTTCTGGACGGCGTTAATTACGGCAGCAGTGCCTGGTAGCGCCTGATACTTTTCAGCATAGTCGGCATTCTTCAGCACGTGCTCTTTGAAGAAGACATAAGTTCCGGAATTGTTCTCGCGGCCGTAGAGCACAATGGGCGCATTCTTCCCACCGACCTCCTTCCAATTCGTAACTTCACCGCGAAAAATACGGGCGACTTGGTCCATATCGAGGTGCTCGACGGGATTATCTTTGTTGAGGTACACGGCCAGCGCATCCAAAGCCACCGGAGTCTCAACGGCATCGCCATGACGTTGTTCTTTTACCGAATTCTTTTCTTCCGCCTTCATCGGGCGCGAAGCCTGGCAGATCTGTGTTGTTCCATTGATGAGTGCAGCGATTCCTGTGCCGCTACCGCCCCCGGTCACCTGAATAGTTACGTCCGGATGCGCCTTCATGTAAACCTCAGCCCAACGCTGCCCCAGCAAGACCATGGTGTCCGAGCCCTTTACGGTTATGGTCTGCCGGTCGGGAGGAGCCGAGCAACCCAACATGACTGTGAACACTAAGGCTATTAAAGATTTTTTCCTCATACCCGAAGCATAACGAACGCAATGTTACAGCCGGGTGAACTGATCGCGAACAATTCGAAAAACTGAACGAATCAAAATTCACAAAGATGTTGCGCATTCGAACTGCCCACGTATGGCATTCGGTAAGCCGGAACAACGATGAAAAAAATTCTGGCGCATCCAGGAATGGTCTTTTCAAGAGATCAATTGCTAGACACAGTCTGGGGAAGTGAACGAAACGTTACGCCGCGTAGTGTTGACGTGTATGTACGCAGGATCCGGGAAAAGGTCGAAGCGGCGCCAGAGGACCCGTTCTACGTGCAGACGGTGCATGGAGTGGGGTATCGATTCCGGGATGAGCAGTGAATCCATTCAACCGCGGGTCGCGTAAGATTCTCACGCGTTCTTCAGCATAATCGACTCGATCGAGTTCATGAGGTCTTCGCATTTGTCGATCGCGTGCTCCATCTCGTTGTACAGCGAGCTGTATTTGAGCAGAACGATGGCGTCCTTTTGGTCGGCGAATAGCTTCCCCATGAAGAGCCGGTAGAGCCGATCGCCTTCGTTTTCCATTTCGTGAACGCGTACAATATGTTCCCGTACGGATTCGTAATCCATCTGCCGGAGCATGCGGATGCTCTGGTGGATTTCTCCAATTGCACGGCTGACAACAGTGAGCAGTAGCGCGGCGTCCGGTTCGACTTTGTCGATCTGATACAGCAGAAGAAGATCGGCCACATGGTCGATGAGATCCAGAACGTCATCGATGCCTTTGGCCAGTTCGTAGATATCTTCCCGATCGAATGGCGTGATAAAAGAAAGATTCAATTCTTCGAAAATCTTGTGTGTCAGTTCGTCGCCTACATGTTCGAGGCGCTT
>QHXA01000051.1:18777-19274 GCA_003222755.1 Acidobacteriota bacterium | reverse complement strand
TGATCTTCACCGCGCTTGTGTTCGATTTCCTGAACGGTTTTCATGACGCGGCCAACTCTATTGCTACCGTCGTCTCGACGCGCGTGCTTTCGCCGGGTCAAGCGGTTCTCTGGGCTGCGTTCTTCAATTTCGTGGCCGCATTTGGATTTGGTGTCGGTGTTGCAAAAACCGTCGGAGCGGGCATGATCGATATCAAGGCTGTCGATTCGAAGGTCATCTTTGCCGGTCTTTTTGGCGCCATCGCCTGGAACGTTGTGACCTGGGTTTTTGGCCTACCGACAAGTTCATCCCACGCGCTGATTGGAGGCTACGCGGGAAGTGCGGTAGCAAAGGCCGGGTTCGGCGTGATCATCCCATCAGGGTGGACGAAGACTCTGCTCTTCATTGTGTTGTCGCCGGTCATCGGAATGATTCTTGGCGCCTGTCTAATGACTCTGACCTTGTGGATCTTTCGCGGCACCAAGCCTTCGCGCGTTGACAAGTATTTTCGCCGGGTG
>QHXA01000051.1:3943-18609 GCA_003222755.1 Acidobacteriota bacterium | reverse complement strand
GGGTCAGAAGATTACGGCGTTGCGGCCGGTCGGCGGATTCAGCGCGGAAACCGCTGGGGCCATCAGTCTCATTGGCGCCGCCTGGGGCGGAATTCCCGTCAGCACCACACACACGATCACCGGTGCAATTATTGGAGTCGGAGCAACGCGCCGCGTGACTGCAGTCAAATGGGGAGTCACGCGCCGCATCGTGTGGGCGTGGATTATCACTATCCCGGCTGCCGCCTTTATGGCTGCCGTGACCTACCGGCTGATACGGTAACCGAATGTAACAATCTCTTCACATTTCATTCACGAACGGCACCAACCGGCAGATTCAGTTTGCGGTGAGGCTGAACTTTTAACAGTCACGAAAAGGCACAAGATTCGCAAACGCTATTGAGTTTCTTGTGCCTTTTTGTGGCTAGTACCCTTTATGAGGGAGGTCTATCGTGAAACCGCTGCTAGTGATTTTTGGATCGGTGCTGCTGGCCGAGCTTGGGGACAAGACACAAATCGCGACCGTGTTGTTCGCGACAGAAAAAGCGGTCCGGCCGCTTTCGGTCTTTATCGCGGCAGCGAGCGCTCTCGTGGTGTCCACCTTACTTGCCGTCTTGTTCGGGTCTACCATTACTCGTTTCATACCCGCGACAACTCTGAAACTGATCGCCGGTGTTGCTTTCATCGCCGTTGGAATCTGGACGATCCTTTCCCGGTAAGCTCGCGTCCGGCGAAGTGCTTGAAGCGTGCCTTGATCGCATACATGCGTTCGTCGGCGCTTTGCATCGCCTGTTCGATATTTTTCGAGTCCAGCGGTATGGATGCTAAACCGCAGCTCACACCAAACATTATGTTTCTGTAAGCCTCATGGGCAGGGTCCCACACGACCATCTGCCGAAAGCGGCGGATTTGCAGCCGGAGCGTCCGTACGCCTGCAAAGCTCAAGACGAGAAACTCGTCACCTCCAAGCCGGCAAACGAGCTGCGCATCCTGGAATGCTGCCCGCAAATGTGCCGCGATACGAATCAATGTCGCGTCGCCGGCATTGTGGCCGAAGTTGTCATTTACTTCTTTGAACGAATTGAGATCGATCAATACGATCGAGAAGTGCTGCCGCTCGAGTGATGCAGACATTATTTCAAAAGCACGGCGGTTCGCCAGGCCGGTGAGCTTATCGACTGTGGCTTCGCGGCGAGCCGCCTCGAGAGCCATCGCATTACTGAGCGCCGGTGCGATTTTCGCCGCGACGGCGTGGACCAGCCGTAGTTCATCCTCGTTGAGCGGCGCACCGGAGCGATGGACCCAGATCGTCGCAATCACGTTGCGGCCAAACACTACGGGAATGCCCTCCCGTTCGCCGCGCTCGACGGTAGCAGTGCAGCCGACAATCGACTTCGTAATGCGCGCCCGAACCGCAATAAAGATTTCGTGAACTGACGTGAGCCCCTCGATGGATTGCGCCAACGATTCCAGTATCTTCAGTTCCGACGTGGCCTGCTGAATCTCGGTATGGGCGCCGGCGGCGGAGCTTGACGGCCAAACTATAAGTCCCCGATAGATGGATTCCCAGACCGCCACGATTTCCGGATCAAAGGCGGTTCCCGAACCTTCGCGCATAGATGCGATTGCGCCATCGAGTGCCTGTTGACTTTCAATCCGATCCGATATGTAAGCATCGAACGCGTCCGCAATGGCCAATACCCTGGCGCCCAACGGAATGTCCTTTCCGGAAAGTCCTCTTGGATAGCCTTGGCCATCGAAACGCTCGTGATGGGCAAGAATGCAATCAGCGATAGGAAATGGAAATTTGATGTTGGCGATAATATCGGCGCCCATTTGAGGATGCATGCGAATTTTCCGCATTTCTTCGCGCGTGATCGAACCTCGTTTGTTGAGGATGTATTCGGGAATCGCAAGTTTTCCAATATCGTGCAGTAATGCTGCCGCAGCGATGCCTTTGATGTGACCTTTATCGAGGTTCATCGCTTCAGTTATGCCGCACGCATACTTCTGTACACGTTGCGTATGCCCCTGCCTCTGCTTGTCTTTCGCGTCGATCGCAAGCGCGAACGTGGACAGCGTCGAATCGAATAATTGCGCGTTTTCGACGGCATGTTTGTTGGCCTGTTCCGAAGTGCGGAGATAAAGCCGGTGCGCGTAGTGGGAAAGACCGAAGATCGGTACGACGACCACCAATACAAATACTGAGAAAAAGACGCGGTCCATACGTTCGATGTGGAGCATGACCCAAATCACGCCCGCCATCCCAACAAATCCCCACAAGTTCAATGCAATACGCGTGGTTGCGGGAAACTTGTTGAGCTGTAGGTCCGTATTCAAGCCAAAACCTCGTTCTCTGGTTTATCGGCAGGGTGGGAGAGGTTCCTTAGGACGAAAGCGGGCAGGATTTACATATCGAGGAGTCCTACGATGCGGACTCTTCGTCTGAGGGTGGAGAGGCTTTCTTTCTTGTGCGCTTGGCGGTCGCGGTGCTTGATTTTCTCGGGGCTACGGTCTTGCGTTTAATTCCGGAACTGACGCGCCGTTTTCGCACAGGCTTTTCCGGCTCTTGTTCTACCTCGGGCGTCGCGGATTCAACGAATGCAGATCCGGGTTCAGGCGCTTCGGCAATGCTCTCTTCCGGCGCCGCGACCACTGTGGCTTCAGGTTCGGATGGTCTAAGCGTCAGGTCGTCTTCCACGTCGTATGGTTTCACCGGTTCCTGAACCACAGGCCGTCCTTCGATACGAGGTTCAGCGGCGCGCTGCAACTGAGGCATCTGATTTCCGGGGAATACGCGGAGAATCCCTTGCCGGTTTCGCTCGAGCCGGAACAATCCTGCGCGCTGGGCGGATCGCATGGCTTCAAGAAAACTGTGAAATCCGTACCGATGTTCATCAAAGGTGGGTGAAGAGTTCTTGATGAACTGTTTCACGTTCCTCAGATACATGGGCCAATGCGGAGTGACTTTCGATTTTTGAAATGCCTCCTGCATGGCGCGAACACCCTCTTCAGCCTGCATCGGTGTGGGCGGTATTGGAGGCGCGTGAGTCGGCTCTCCCGATTGGCCATTCGCCGGCGGAGCTGCGACCGCAGTTTCTGTTTGCGTGTCGCCCTCGGCTTGAAATTGTTCTTTCAACTCGACAAGCAAACTGCGGTCGACTTGTTTTAGATTGACATACCCGGCAGCGGCTAACTTTTCAATGAAATCGCGGAACGTGCTGGCTCCGAAATCACGCTCGGAAAACGTGGAATCGAGTTGCAGCAACGTGCTCTTGAGCAGGCCCAGTTGAGGCGACACCTCACGGTCAGCCAGAACCTTTAATGCGCGCCGCACGACTGGGAATGCTCTGGATAAGTTCGAGTCGGCAACGGCAGTGCGGGTCTTCTCTGCCGGTTTGCGCTGGCTGCTCTGCGGTGCGATCAGATTCTCGTAGGCAATGAATTCGTGGCAGTTCTTTTGCAGAATGGCGCTTGTGAAGTTTCGTCCGCCGACAACCAAAACTTTCTTGTCGTACTGTTTCAGTTTCTCGACAAGCGCAATGAAGTCACTATCGCCACCGACGATCACGAAAGCATTGATGTGATTCCGCGTGAACGCCATCTCCAGCGCATCCAGAGCGAGATTAATGTCTGCTCCATTCTTGTCGCCCCCCGGCGTGAGATTGCGCTGGACCATTTGGATCGCGTGCTGCGTCATACTTCGGCTGTGCTCGCCGGCGCGCTTCCAATCGCCATAAGCGATTTTAGTCACGACTTCGCCGCGTTCCTTGATTGCCTCGAGGACAGCGCCAATATCGAAATGACGGTTCAGGGTACTTTTAACCCCGATCTCGATATTGTCGAAGTCGACGAAGACAGCGATCTTTAATCTGTCCTCTACCATGATTAGTCAGAATAGCACTAACCGTATGTCTAGTTTCTCGCGATTTCGATGATGCCAACCTTATTCATACCGCTTGACGCGATATAAATCTTATTACCTTCTTTGTTTGCGACAAAGTGCCGCAACACACCGCCCCCCGAAGGAATGGACCATTTCATAAAGGTACTGTTTCTCGGATCGAAGCGGACGATCGTGTTTGGAGAAACACCCGATTCGCTATACCAAATCGTACCATCTGGAAGCGCCGTTATGGCATAAGGCTGCGAACTGGAGCCGCCAGGTGATGGCCATTCATCGACCTTGCCCGTCTTAGGATCCAGGCGCCCGAGATAACCGCGGCGGTAGTCGGAATAATAGATGGCGTCGTTCGCAGCTATAGCGAACCGGCGTGGACGCGCGCCCTCGGGTAAGATGAATTCTTTGATCTCCATCGTCTCCGGATCGACATGCGCGATCTTGTTGCTGCCGAATTCGCAGTACCACGGCGTGCCTTTGGAATCCATGCGGAGACCGTATGGATTGGAACGCGGCGTTGGCGACTGCTTCAACGTAATCTTCCCGGTTTTTGGATCAAGTTTGCCGATGAAGTTCCCTGACTGCACGGTGAACCATAGAATTCCGTTTGGATCGAACATGGGAGTGTGCGGATCTCTGGCGGCGGGATCGGGCATCGGGTATTCGGTAACCTCGCCGGTATTCGGATTCAACTTTCCGATGTATGCCTTATTGTTGCCGGTGAACCAGATGTTGCCTTCTCGATCGGTCACCAATCCGTGAGGACCGGAATCCGGGATCTTCAGTTTGTATTCCCGGATTTTCCCCGTCGTGATGTCCAGGCGTCCAATCACGTTTGCATTTTGACCGGTATACCAGAGAGACCCATCGGGACCGGCTTCCGTATCGTGCGGATGCGTGCCGGGCGTAGGCGTATCCCATTCCTTTATCGTGACGCTAACCTTGTCCGCGGCAAAAACGGTTGCTGTAACAAGCAAAATCACGGCGACATTTCGAAGAAACATTCGAACCTCCTGCTGGTAGGGGCAGGATGAAATTCGCCCGCTACAGCTTCTTGAAAAGATTGTCGAATGCGCTGCGAGCATCCGAGGGCTTGGTTGCAGGAGAATGATCATTTCCGCCGGAGTCTCGCGTTTCCCGCTCAATGGATGTGCGGGTCATGAAGAACTCACATCTGTTGCGCAAATCTTTCTTTGTGATGCGCTCAGGAATCTGCTGTGTGCACTCGAATCGTGCGGACGTATCAAAGTGGCGGCAATTCTTGCAACTGTGGAGATCGGCTCTACACTTGGGACATTGAGTTTCGTACTGGATATCGGTCGGAGGAGGAACGATCGCACCGCACAGGGCGCACCGGAGTACTTCTTGAAAGCCAGGCATCTTCATCGGCCGCGGGGCTTCTCGGGCCTTCGAACCGCGTGGTCCACCTTTCGGCTTTTCGCGCGGTTTTTCACGTTCTCGTTCGCCATGGTCGCGGTCACTCTCTTGGTAACCGCGCTGGCCGTATTTTCGTTCCATAGGAAAGGTTTGGAGGCGAATCCCCGGTGTTCAAATCACTGTACGGTAGTTCTACTAATAAGGTTACAGCAGGTTCCTTAAATGTTTCAGTTGAAATCTAAATCTCCCGCGAGCACTTTTACTTCGCGACGGAGCTTTTCCGTGATCGCCGTATAAGAATCCGGAGCGGACCCGAATGCTCTCGGGTCGATCGGTTCGCCGAAATGAAACTCGAGCGGACGAAACCGAAAGCTGCCCGCACGCGGCCAAGCTTCAAATGTGCCGCGTATGCCAACAGGAACGATCGGCACTCCCAATTCGTAGGCGAGTATCGCCGCGCCTTTCTTGAATTCCGCAACGTGTCCGTCGATGGACCTGGTCCCCTCCGGAAATATCAAAACGGGACGGCCCTGCTTTATGCCGACGGCGCCGGCCTGCATCGCGCGGATGAGGTTCACGTTGGGATCGATCGCCACGATCTTACATAATTCCGCCAGGCGGCGTGAGAAAGCGCCTTCCCAATAATCGCTGTAGCCGAGAATAAACATGTTGTAGATGACCTGCCGCGGGAGGATCGACGCGAGCAGCGGGCCATCAAGAAAGGATTCGTGATTCGGGCATAACAAAAACGGCATCGTGCGCGGCAACTTTTCCAACCCGAAGTAGCGAAGGCGAAAGGAGACGCGCGTTAGAAGTTTCAACGTGCGCATCGCCAGGAACAGAATCGGATTCCACAGAGGCCGTTTCTTGAAAATGTGATGTTCGCGCAACTGGTCCGGCGTCGCTCTTTGAATAATCTCTTTCCACGACCGGCCGACCTCAGATTCGGAAACCGTTGCTGCTTGGAATGCCGCGATCAGCTCGCCCAATGTGAAAATCCGGCTCGCCTGGTGTTCATCCACGTGCGTGCCCAGCCGCGCTTCAGCGAGGCCGAGGAGTTCGACGCGAGCTAGGGAATCGAATCCCAAATCGAGTTCGAGATTCATTGAAGGATCGAACGCGCCGGCATCCGGCTTCGCCTCACGCACAAGCTCCGTAATAACGGACCCGACGCGGCCTCGGAGCCGTGGATCTTCCTGGCGCGGCGCCGTGCTCGTTTTCGTCTCCTGCGCGGCCTTGCGCCGCTCCATTTCTTCTTGCTGGATTTCGAAACGCTTCAACTTGCGTGTGACGGTGCGAGGCAGCGGCTCATTCCGCACACTCAACGAATGGACGCGGTAGTAGGAGGGCACCTGCTTCGATAGATTTTCGATCTCGAAGCGAATCATCTCCTTAATGGCCGTTTGGCCCCGGCGCCGGAACTCGTCCATGTCTGGAACGACGATAGCGTGAAGCATTTCACCGCCGGGTGCCGCGCCATCTTTGGATATCCCGAGAATACAGATTTCTTTGATGAACGGCGATTTTGAGTAATGCGTTTCCAATTCTTCGGGATACACGTTCTCGCCGTTGGCAAGCACAATGACATCCTTACTTCGTCCCGTGATGGAGAGACACCCATCTGCATCAATGAAGCCGAGATCGCCTGTGTGAAACCACCCGTCTTTAATGGTTTCGGCGGTTTTTTCAGGAGCGCGGTAATAGCCCTTCATCACCATGGGTCCGCGAATCAGCACTTCCCCTACGCCCTGTTGGTTTGCGCTATCGATGCGAATCAAAACGCCACGGAGCGGCTTTCCGACCGTGCCGATTCGGTTATCGTCCACCGGCGTGGTTGTCGCAGCCGCCGATGTCTCCGTAAGGCCATAGGCTTGAAGCACGGTATATCCGAGATCGTTCAGGTCCTGAGCGATGCCGGGGTCGAAATGCGAGCCACCGCTAGCAAGCAGTCGTAAGTCCGGCCCGATGGCTTTATGCACGCTTCCAAAGAGCCGCCGGCGTAACGCCGGACTCTTGGAGAACCGCGCAACCCCTTTCATGCAACGAAACCCAACGCGGAGCAGAAGCGGCTGCGACGCAACTTGCGAGAAGATGCGTTTGTGAAGGACATAGAAGAATTGCGGCACGCAAATAAATAACGTAATCCGATGGCGATGAAAGGCTTCGACGATGCGCTGCGGCGAAATCGAGGAAAGGAACACGACGGTTGCCCCGATACACAACGGACCCAGACCATTCGCAATCAGCGGCAAAACGTGCGAGAACGGCAGAACGGACAGTATCCGGTGATCCGGTGTTAATTGAAGTGATTCGGCGGCCCCGCGGATCTCATAGTTCAGGTTATCCAAAGTAAGTTCGACACCTTTTGGGTTGCCCGTTGTTCCGGAGGTGTAGATGAGAATGGCGGTGTCGCACGCTTCCGCAGGCGCGTTCCGGCCGTGAACCGCCGCCCCTGAAGAAGAGGCTGGGAGCAGGGCGCAATCGAGCTTGGCGGCAACGTGGGAGGCTTTTTCCCAATTTGTTTCGTCCGCGACGATCACTTTGCAGCCCGCGTGCTCCGCGACCAATTGAATCGATTCCTCCGGAAGCGCTGTGGCGAGTGGCACCGTCACCGCGGCAGTTCGCATTGTGCCGAGCAACGCGAATACCCATTGCGGCACGTTTTCCATCAGAATGCCGACACGGTCGCCGCGTTGGATTCCTTTGGCATTGAGGGCGGCCGCTATCTCCCCGGCGCGTTCGAGGACATCGGAGTATCGGTATTCCTCCACTTTTTCCTGGTGATCGAGGACGAATGCAACTTTATTGGCCGAGCGCTGTGCCCACTCTTCAATTCGATCGAAGACCCATCCAGGGGAGAGCGCATCGGTAACAGGAGGACCTGCAATTTCCGTGAGGAAGGTCACACCACTTAATACGGCAAGCTGTGGGTAGACCGCAAGCGGGGACTAATTAGCCGGCGCGCTGAGGTTTCTCCATTTTGCGCATCCCGGAGGCGTACAAGCGCACCGCGGAGCGGTGCACGGAAATTAGCCAGGGGTACGCGTTTTTGCGTACCCCTGGAATACGTCGACAACTCAGGAATCCGCACCCTGAAGGGGTGGTCGAGGACTCCTCACACCCTTTCCAGGGTGCGGCTGTTTTTGGTTTTCCGACAACCGGGGGTTGCGCTCGCTCCCGCTCGCTTAACCCCCGGCTAATTTCCTGGCACGCCTCCGGCGTGCGTGCCGCCGGCTGAAGGCGGCGCTTACGGAAATTTCCTAGTACGGCAAGCTACGGAAGCTCAAGGTTTTGAGCGGCCGGAGGCTGATAGGGGAATCGATCGGGATCTTGGACATCATGTTCGTAGCCCAGCAGTGGTCATAAAGGATGCTGTTGCCACCGCCGCCGTTCCAATTGATTGTAGGAACGCCGTTGCTCGAGAGGAGGTCCGCGTCCGCGTGGTGTGCCGGATCGGGCCAGATCTTTGCAACCAGAACTGTTCCGATGATCGTGCCGCCGCCGCCACCGCCGAAATCGAGAATTCCATCGCCGATCACCAGCACCGGACCGTGCCAAGTGAAATTACCATTCATCTGAAGCCTTCCGGTAACGGCGAGAATTCCATAGCCGTTCGTGCCGCCGCTGAGGGTAACGTTTCCGTCGATGTAGTTAACTGCTGGGGCCGTAGGGGAACCAAAATCCACCGTTAGGCCCGTATTGCTGTGGGGCCAACCATCAATGCCCTCGAGCACTTTCTTTAAACCACGAGGCGTGCCTAGGGTTTCACCCAGCGCTTCGTAGACGTTCGCCACGGACGGGGTGCCACCGGAGCCGATGTAGTGGTCCAAGCGATCATCCGGGAGAGCATCGACAATGTCCGCCACCGAATGCGTGGGAGGGTCGGCGCTCGGATCATCATAGCCACCAATTGCGGGCCTCAGCGGTTCCAGCCCTTGTCCGCAACTGTCGGCGTCGGTCCCATTCACATCAAAATTCATCGAATTCGGCATCGATTGCACTGACGGGCTAGGACCGTCGATGGTCAATGCACCGGTGGAGAAGAACCCCGTCAGGGCAGTCGTCGCTTCCATCTGCAGCATGGCCCGGGCTCCCGTGCGCGTTTGACCCAGTGCGGTGAAGAGATAGATTCTCCCGTAATTCGCACCGCGGCCAAGCGTGGCGGTCGCGGTGGCTCCCGTCCCTCCTCCACCGCCGATCATCACGTTTGGATCGGTCGTGTACCCAGACCCTCGGTTATCGATTGTGATGCTGCTCACTTTATAGACGCTGCTCGCTAATGTCGCGATCGCCGCTGCACCCGTCCCGCCACCGCCACTGATAATGACGCCGGGTACCGACATGTAACCGCTCCCGCCGTTATCCATGATGATCTGGCGAACCTTTCTGGCATTGACCGATTCGGTGCCGAGCGTGGCTGTTCCGGCTGGTAAGCTATCGCCTGATCCCGTAGCAAAGCTCACCGTTGGCGCCGATGTATAGCCGGAACCAACCAAATAAGGCGTAATGGTCTGCGGCGAAGCAATGCGCCGTCCGCGTGTGACACTGAGCGTGAGACTGCCGCATCCAGTGAAGCCGCTCATTCCTGTCGGGTCAGATGCATAGCCAGTGCCGGACGTCTGAACAGTCGGGTAGCCGGTGACGAGCTTGCCAGTCGAGTCGAACTTTAACGTCCCGCTGAAGCCTGAACCACCGCCCCCCGTAAGGCCGACCGAGGTCAGGGTTTCACTCTTATGCGCGCTACAGGTTCCAGTTACGCTCCAGGCCACAATACATGAAGTAGACCCACTTGCCAGCGATGCAGTTGCGGCGGTTCCAGACCCGCCGCCGCCACTGAAAAGTACAGCCGGCTCGCTCGTATAGCAAGTTGTGCCGGCGCTCGACACTGAAACACTGGCCACCGGGGCTCCTGGCGGTATGTAAGGGTTCGCACACTCGGAAGAGGAGACACACACGTGTGCAGTGGCCTGCGTGCCTGTCCCGGGAGGGTCGATGATCACCGTCGGAACCGACGTATAGTTCGAACCTTGACTGGTAACGTTGACTGCCCCCACAACAGCATCAGTCAACGTCGTATGAGCTGTAGCGGTCGCGTTGATGCCTCCTGCCGGCGCCGGATCAATCGTCACAGTTGGCACCGAAGTGTAATTCGTTCCCGGATTCGTTACCGTAATCGCAATAACCGAGCCGAACCGAATGCATTCCGGGCCATAGCCACTGGGAAGCACAAGTTGGCGTGCTCCATCCCAGCAAACTTGACGTGAATCCGAGCTGTCCCCATTGGCCGCGACCGCCGTACTGTTGTTCGTCTTTAGACTAATTCTCACCCACTTGAAATCCAGAGGATTCGGTAAATGCCAGAAGCTTGCCGCTGCGAGACTGTCATCATAGACCGTGTACCAGGAGCTTCCGGACGGAAGAGTCGTGCATGGGCCCAGTGTTGCGGAAAGGCCGAGAACATGTTCCTGGCACAGCTCGGTATCCATATAACGATTGGTCGTGCCGGCGAGCCACGGTTGGATCGTTTCGCCAGTCTTCGGGTTGATGATGTAGATCACATTGCCCGCTGATAAAGACGGGAGTCCTGCTGGTGCGACGATACGGCCTTCCGGAATAGGAAGCGGGTACGGCCGAAGACGATCGCGCGCTTCCTGCAGTCCCGCCATGGCCGCATAGATTGCGTTCTGCTTGTCGCGATAGTTGGCGTTGATCGCGGTTTCCATGTTGGTGGAATACATCATGCCCAAACCGACTACGGATAGGAGGAGCAATGAAAACAGAGCAACCAACATTGCAACACCACGTTGTCCGCGCCGTTCGAACACTCGTTGATGGTAAACGGGAGCTACAGCATTATTTCCTCTGCTCATGTTTTCAACCTCAGAAGCAACTTGTCTGCTGCCCACTGGCAGCCAGCGAACAATTGTTCAGCCTCACTGTGGTAACTAAGCTTGTGGAGGGCTTTTTGTGTGTCTTTGGGTCCATAGTCGCGGCTTGCAGTGAAAGTACCGCCTGAATGGTGTCAAGTGCGGCAATGGTGGCGCCGTTGCTATTGAAATCAAGTGGGAGTGTCTGCTGCACGCCGTCGTTATACGCACTGAAGATATTTGTATTTGTGACGCCCTGAACTTCGACCTGATAGGAAGGAGCGGTTTGCCCGGTGTAAGGATTGCCATCAATCTTTGGCAACTGGCTGCGCTTCAGGCAAGGACACCCACTTGCAGTGCTTGTGTCGAGATAATAGTGAATCACCGATACGTTTCCCGTCCCATCGACATCGCCCTCAAACCACAACTCGCTTGCCGCGATCTTGACGAGACCGACCCCAACGCGGCGATCGTTAGCCACAGGATCCAAAAGGGCCGGCGAAACTGCAGGTGCAAAATTCCGTGGATTGGGAAATCCCGCCAGCCGTAAGTCTCGGGACATCTGGTCCATGAACTCACGTGCTTCCTGAAACATGTCGAGCTTTGTTTGTTCGGTGGAAGAACGTTCGGTGGTGAGATTCACGACCTGAAACACCGCGCCGGAGATCGCCAAAAGAATTACGAGCACGATCATCAGTTCAAGCAGCGAAAATCCCGCACAAGGATTCCGGCTGGAGCATGATTTCTCAAAGACTCGTCTCACGTTTCACCTACTAGTTGCCAGACATAACGCGAACCGATACGGGTGCCGAGAAGAAAAGATTTCCTTCGCCATGGCCCTTAAGCCTTGCGCCTATTGTCAGCAGGTATGTTTTCGTAGCCGCGGCGCTGCCGATGATCTCCACATGCCACCGAACATCATAGGTACCCTCGAGCGCACCGGAACTGCTGCAGCGGGTTCGTAGCACATAATCCATGTGGTAATTGTTCTTGCTGGGAACGGCCGCAATGTTCTCCGTAAAATCGATATTCCCGCCGGTCAGGTTCGCGCCGCCAGGCACCGTGTCGATTGTGTGGCTGCCCGCAGCGCAATCCGTAAGACTGGATTCTCCCGAACCGATGATGGTGGAATCGATTTGTTCCGCAATGGCTGTGGCGAGCATCATTTGCGTGCTATCGAGCTTGTTGCGGTTGTTCGTCGCGATCGAGCGGACGATCAACCCCACCATGCTTAACGAGCCGATTACAAGAATGAGCGCCGCCATCATCGTTTCGATGATCGTGATACCTGCTTGCGGACTACGGCGGCCGTTATGTTCGATTGCTGTTTTCATGGCTCGCTAATCCGTCCAGGCCGATCCATTCCAAAACCATCGCTTGATCCGGCCAGCCGGCGTGATCGATATAGCCGCCCAACGACCGGAGCCGCTGCCGCGGTTATCCTTGAAATACTTGATGAACGCGACATTTGCCGTACATAGGCCTGTAAGGGTGTCATATGCGCATGGCAGTCCGCGTGAATTGAATGATGGATCACCAGTTTGTGGATCCGCCGACAGACCCAACGCGGCATTGGTGATCGCAGGAGGCGCGCCCGTTCCTGTGGGCGTGTTGTAGGCACTGATTGGAGCTTCCAGTTCGACCTGAGAATCTTTGGTTGTTAACGAACTCGAATCGGCCGCTTCCTTCGCGTAATAAACGAGAGAAAAAGGCAAAACCTCCCGATTGAAGTTTCGTGCCGTGATGGTTCCATTCTTCTTAATGGCCAGCATTCGGACGTTTTGCATGAATCCTGAAACAGTGGTCATGCTCGCGCGCACTTTCGCATTTGCGATGAAGGTGTTGACCCGTGGGACACCCATCGCAGTTACCAACAACCCAATCCCAACGACAATAGTTGCCTCCAGCAGCGAGAATCCATCCTGGTCCCGCTTGCCGGACCTGCCTTGCGCCATAAGTTTTCTCCGTGCGGCGGCATCGTAAGCCGAGGACATGCACCCGGAAGAAAAAATTTAGTGCTGGATCAGTTCGGACTGAGTTGTTTGGCATCCCACAACAGCAGAGATGTGTACGGGCAGGGGGCCTTAGGACGGCCGTCCTTAACAACTTACGTATCTGCAGGCGCAACGGCGAAACCGGGCAGAGTCGAAAAAGACTAACAGTTGGCAAAATTCCTTACAGCGCCGTAAGTTACTGTTTTTGTTGAGATATTGATCTGTTTCGACTGTTCAGTGTTAAGGATTCTTACAGAGCGCTGGGCAACTGCCAGGCCAATCCTTCACTTTGTTGTTAAAACAACTTACATAATTTCAAGTATTTGTCCGGTCGATAGTTAGCCAACGCCAAAGTGGTTACCGTCGTGCTTGGAGACGAAGGATTTGACTTTCGACGGATCACGGAAGGGGGACAAAGACTTGTCCAAAATTACCAGAACATCGATTTGCCTCCTGGCGACGCTATTTGCAGTAGGGATAGCTACTCCGGCGTTCGCCACCAACATCGCCCTGACGGGGCATGATGATGACTTTCACTGTACTTTTGGATCGCCAGCGGCCTGTACACAATTGGCGGCAATGCTGGCGTTTGCCAGAAGCGGAGCGCCGACTCCATCTTTACCGGTGCTGGCCTTTGACCATGGTACTGAGCTGACAGGCTCACTGACTTCATTAGGTATTGCGTTTACCCGAGTCGATCCGGACGTTGGAGTGCCGGCGGCAAGCCTCTTTAATGTGGCCACTTTTAGCGCGATCGTTGTTGCTTCCGATGCAACGTGCGGAGGCTGTGACAACACGACAGTAAGTATTGCAAATCTGACCGCGGCTGCGGCAGCTATCGCGGCTTTCGGCAACGCCGGAGGGGGCATTGTCGGGCTCGCGGGTGCTAGCAATGCGAGCACGTATTACGGTTTTCTGCCGGCGTCCGCCAGCGGGTTTGGATCACCACCCAGTACCGGATACATACAAACCGCTTTTGGCGCGAGCATAGGTATCCCAGCGGTAAACGGCGACCCTACCCACAACTTCTTCTTTGAGCCCGGTACTGGGGGCGTTGCCGCTGCATATGGAGTTGTCGAACGTTTGGGCAGTCCGACAACTGGGACCGCTGAGACGATCGCCTGTGCAGGCTGCCTCATTAGCGGCGGAGGGATCATTGGCCCGGGACCGGGGGCCGTCCCTGAGCCGACTTCGGTCCTATTGCTGGGCACAGGATTGATCGGAATCGCCTGTGCGGTGCGCCGGCGTTTGCCCCGCTAGTCTCTGATGATCTCTGATAATGATGGGGGGCGGTGCGAAAGTAGTGCCGCTCCCACGAACCTCCACTGTACGTCGCTGTTTCAGGTGGGGTTGACCACATTTCGATTCCGCCGCAGTTCTGCTGGGCTCAGCACAAGAGTCCAGTAAAGGACACCGTTCTCGCCGTCCATCTGCAATGTTCCATGTCTCACGAAACTTCGTCGCATCAACTGGTAGGTCCGTTTGTGCGAGATGTTCGTAACTTCCAAGGTCTGTAAGCTTCTACAATGACAGAGCACGTGCGGTCAC